>JAZPZT010000102.1:0-15542 GCA_045544815.1 Acutalibacteraceae bacterium
AGCTTGTCTTCCTAAGACCGCTTGGCCTCCGACTTTGTACTCACTGGACAGGCCGGCCACGTAAGCAGCAGCCTCTTCCAACTGCTGAGGACGCCAGTAACCGTCGCCCTCTTCAGCAACGCCGTCGCCGTTCAGGTCGGAAGTACCAACCAGGTTACCGGCATCGGGGTGGGTAACGGCAGCGATGAACTTCTCGCCGGTAGCAATCACCTCGCAGAAGCCCACGTTGACGTAACGCATACCCTGGGTACCCCAGCGGCTGACGGTGTTACGGAACAGGTCGGTATCCAGCAGACGGATGGTGTTCACATTGTAGGCAATGCAGGTGTACAGCTTACCGTTGTTCTGAGTATCCTGGCTCTCCATGATACCGAAAGCATAATCGGGCATATTGGCCACGAAGTAGTCGTACCACTCGCCGGAGAACTCCTCCAGAGCGATGACGTCGGGCTTGTAGTAGTTGATCATGGCGCAAGCCTTCTCGGGACGGCCGTCGATGGCAGAACCCCAAGAGTAGCCGCCGTTGGCGGTATCCTGACCCACCAGCACGTTGTAGGTCATGAAACGGATGTCGGCGCCGGAGGTCATGGTCTCGGGATACAGACCGGTGTAGCCAGTCTCAGCCACAGCCATAGTGATATCGTCGTAGTAGACGTCGCCGCCGCCGGTGACGCCCTGAGCGGGATAGATCACCAGAGAGGTGTATTCACCGGAGTTGAAGGCAATCTGATAGGTGGTCCACTCGGTGGAACCGGTGAAATAATAGTTAGAGCTGTTCAGAGTAACAGCCTCAGCACTATCCTTGATGTAGAAACGGGGCTGACCGCCGGAGGCAGCCAACTTTGCCTTAAAGGTCAGGACGTAGTCGGTGTTGGCCTCAACGGCAACGGTCTGCTTAACGAAAGCGCCGTACTTAGTGGTGTTGGTACCCTGCAGAGAGAAGTTGCCGTTGGCAACCTCGGTCCAAGTGATATTGGCGGCGGTCACGGTCCAACCGGTCAGGTCGCCGGTCTCAAAGTCACCGTTGGTGATGTAGCCGTCGTTGGAGGGAGTCTCGTTGCCCTCGGGGGCGGGAGTCTCGGGAGCGGGACCCTCGACGATGACGTCGTCGATGTAGCAGGCACCACCGTTGTTAATTCCCTGAGCAAAGCTGAAATACAGGGTGGTGTTCTCACCGGAGTTGACGGTGACGGAATAGGACTTCCAATCGGTGGTGGCATCGGTGATGTTCTGCTGCTTCAGAGTGGTAGCCTCATCGCCGGACTTCACATACAGACGATGCTGGGGAGCAACGCCATCAGCGGCGTCGCCGGCCAGCTTAATCTTGAAGCTGAACTTGTAGTCGGTGTTGGCAACACAATCGAAGGTGGTGTAAGCGTAGACACCGTACTTGGTGTTGCTGTTGGACTTCAGAGAGTAGCTACCGCTGTAAGCGGCCTCGGTGGAGCGAGAGCCGTACTTCAGGGTCATACCGCCGGTGGCCTCTTCGAAGCCGCCGTTCTCGATGCGACCAAAGTCGGTGGGAACCTCGTTAATCACGGGCTCGTCGCTGGGAGCGGGACCGGTCATCACGACATCGTCGAAGTAGTAGGTGCCACCGTCGCTAGCCATACGGTTGGACCACACCAGAGCGATCTCGGTGTTACTACCGGTGTTGAAGGTGTGGGTTACCTGATACCAGGTATTGGCAGCCGCCGGATAGCTGGTAATGCTCTTGATGTTGGTGCTATTGTCAGTAGTCTGAGCGTACAGGTAGAAAGAAGCACCGCTACCGGTAGCGTTATCACCCTCGTAGTAGTACCAGAAGGTAACGGTGTAATCCGAGTTGGCAGCAACGCTGATGGGGTTCTGCTGCATCATACCCTGATACTTGCTGGCGGTGTTGGTGGTCTTGTGGGCATAGCTACCGCTGTGAACCACATCGGACTGAACCACGCCGCTGTAACTGTTCTTCCAGCCGGTCAAGTCGCCGGTCTCGAAGTCACCGTTGGTTACAAAGCCGTCGTTAGACGCGGCAAACACGGAAAAAGCAGCCAGAGGCAGCAGGGTGCACAGCATGGCCAAGCAGGACAGCAGGGCCAATACCTTGCGCAGTTTGATTTGCATAGTGTTTTCCTCCTAAAATTGAATTTTTGGATTCTACAATAGTGGAGAGTGGGCGGCTTTCCGTAAAGCCGCCCGTTCCGATGAGAGTGTTCTCTCATCACAGCGGCGGCAAACCGTCACGCAGAGGATACGACTATCTCCCCCGGCGTATGGATGCGTCACCCGAGAGAACATACTCCTACTATCTTTTTCATTATATAATAGACCAATTAAAAAAGCAAGAAAATTTGTCCACTTTTGCTTGGGCAGAATGCCTATATTTTTGATTAGGATTTTAGTGGAAAAGACAACAAAAAACAGCCCTCTCCCCATCGGAAGAGGGCTGTTCAGAAGTCAAATCAAGACCGATTCGGATCGCTCACAAAACTTTTACCACTCAAAAACTCCATCGTTAGTGTTGACGGTATTGTCGTAATTTGTAGCAACGATATCACCATAAACGACGACCTCTTCCCCATCGCACTCATAGACGTAGTAGGGGCGCGCATAAATAATTGCGTCGGAGTATTCCCACGGAATGTTGGTGACACGAACAGCGTAATAAAGATAGCGTTCATCAACAATGCCATTGCCATAGACAGCGGGAACATCCATAGTCTTGCTGGAGAGGTTATCGTGGGTCATACTGGAAGGACGCAGGCCGATCTCCATATCATTGGTGACGATGGCGCCCACCGCCACCAGGCGACAAGCAGGCTCGTCAAGAACGACATCCACAGTAGCGTTGGACAGATCCACCACGTGGTTCTGATCCAACTTGACGCCGTTAGCGTTCAAGGCGAAACGGAAAGCCAAGCCTACTTGCTCATCCGTCATTTCCATGCGGGAGATACCGGTAAAACTCATCAGGTTCTCGCCTTCCGGTGCCACGGGATCGTCGGGAGTAACAGGGGGCTCTACAGGTGTTTCGGGAACCACATCCAGCTCTTTGGCACGGATAAATGCCACCAGCTCGTCGGCGAACTTCTTCTGCCCTGCGGCATTGGGGTGCCAGCCGCCGCCGGAGGTGTTGGTGGTCAGCTTACAGGCGTAGTAACCGGCCTCTTCGCCACCGTACTCGGCCACGATCTCCTCGATCATCGTGTTGAGGTTGTTGGTCATCATACCGTAAATCCACACGATGGGAGCGTTGGGATTCTTCGCACGCACCAATTCCAACATCTCCTTGAGGCCGGCACGGATAGAGGCGGCATCAGGACCCTTGGAGTTGTCGTTGGTGCCCAAAGCCAACACGACGATGTTAGGCTCCTTTTCAAAACCATAGGGAGTGTTCTTATCGAAATTGTAACGCTGTGCAGGATACACGTCCTGCATGGTGATGGAGCTATAGCCGTACTTACAGCCCAAACCGGACCAAGAGGGATTGGAAAAATCTGCATTCAACGCCTCAGCCGTGAGGAAATTATAGGCCTGAGTGGCGTCCGACCACAAGGCGGAGCCGTCGCCCTGGCTGTAGTTGCCCAGAACGCCGTAACCGTTGGAAATAGAATCGCCGATGAACTCGATATACAAATCCTTATCGGCAGGCTTATCCAAAATGGTGCCGTCAAAGCTCAGTGAACTGATACCGATTTCGCCATACTGGTGCTCAGACTGGCGATAGATAGCGAAGGTATGCTTGCCGATAGGCAGGTCTTTCGCCAGCAGGAATTTGGTCTCGCCGCCGCTGGTAATGCGACAGAAATCACGGGCCTGCTTGACGCCGTCGACCACGACGGTGAAATAAATGCCGCCGGTGGAGCTGGTGCTGGCCAACTTGCGAGCATTGAAGGTGGCGTAGACATCGCCGGAGCAACCTAACTCAAACTCGATACCGGACAGAGCAAAGTCCAACATCAAAGTGCCGTTGATCATAGCGGTACGGCCCTGGGTTTTGATATTGTCCATCATAGTCTCGATGTTGCCGTTAGCAGGCTCGTCGCCGCCAACCTTAGCGATGGAAAAATCGTCGATAAGAATGGTGCCGGGGTTTTTCGTCTCGGTGGACCACTTAATCAACAAAGAGGTGGCGGCGCCGCTGTTGATGGTGTACTCATACTTAATCCAGTTTTTAGCGGTATCGTTCATCCAGTTTTGACCCGCCAGACGCTCTACGTTGGCATAGCCAACGGCATTCATCACATACAGGTTAAACGCACCGGTGCCGGCCACACGCTTAGCGTACCAAGTGAACACATAGTCGGTATTGGCCTCAACGGGGATGGTCTGAATGGCGCCCTCGGCCCACTGACCCGGATTGGTCAGGGACAGGGCATAGTTTCCGCTGTGAGCGTCGCTGACGATCTCGGCGGTGCCGCTGTTGAACTTCCAGCCGGTCTTACCGTCTTCGAAGCCGCCGTTGACGATAGGATCCTCCGCCGCTGCGACGATAGCGCTCACGGGAATCATCAGGCACAGCAGCATAACCACCAACAAAGCAGCCAACAGCTTACGAGCAACAAGTTTCATAACAGTAACTCCTCTCGACAGGATATTTTGTCGACTATATTATATCAAGAATGGCCATTGCTTGTCAACTGAAACCAAAAAAGCCGCCGCTAACCCTTGCGACGGCTTTTTGATGTTATTATTCGCCCAATACGGCGTTGATGCCGTTGTGAATAACCTCGATGAGGTGAGCATCCCACTCAGGGAAGGCATTAACAGCAGGCGCCTTGCCCGTCAGCACCTTGTACCACGTAGCCGCGGCGGCGTAACGGCCGTAATCCCAGGACAAGTGGAAACCGTCGCGATTCAGGGACAAGCCGCCGTTTTTGTAGTCAAACTCAGGGGCGTTCTCTCGGAGATACTGCACCACGGGGCCGCTGGGCAACACGGTAGCGCCGATGAGGCGGCAGGCCATCTCGGCGCAATCGCCGATACGGCGGTACATCTCCTGCTGGTCGCGGTTGTAATTGAGGAAACCGCCGTGGTCGGAATCGATTTCGTAAGCCCAAGTCTGGTGGAAATAAACCTTGGCCTTGGGACACTTCTCACGCACAAAGGCCACCAACTCGGTAAGATAAGGGACGTAGGTCTGGGGCTGACCGCTGTGATGGCTGACCTGCTGGACGGTGACGACATCCCACTCGTCCAAAGCCAAACCTTCGGGCAACGTCACCATACGGCTGCAGTCTTTGCCGTTTTGCTCCAGATAATAGGCAGCCTCGCCGTCGGTCATGTGGTGCCAATGGGTTTCCAAACTGCAACCGCCAATCATCAAGTTGGTGGTTTCCAATTCCACGCCGTTGGCTACGGCGATTTGATGCAGCCATTGCTGCGCATCTTGAGAAAAGCTGTTACCAATGGATAAAAGTTTCATTTTTATTCCTCCGTTTTCTCCGCCCGTTTATCCAAACGGCGGTTTCTCACATACATCACCACGTCCAAGCTGACCATAATCAGGTTGAGGAAGTAGAAAAACAGCACGTACCACTTATCTGCAAAATCAAAGGCAGGGTTGACGAATTTGGACGCGATACCGGCGATGTAACCCGTGATGATAAGCAACAGAAACGGCAAACTCTTGCCCTTGGCGGTACGAGCTTTATAAGATTTGATAACGTTCAACGGCCAAGAAAAACCAAAGCAGATGAGCATCGCAATTTCAAGAATTTCGGGCATTTTCACTCTCTCCCCTCTTACTTCTCTTCGTTTTCAAAGAAGGACAACAACTGATCCTTGATTTGGGTCATACCGATATCGGAGGGATGTCCCCAAATCTTATCAATGTCGGACAGACAGATGACTTTCACGCCGTTTCGGGAGGCGGATTCAATCAGCGCATTGTGAATGGAGGGCTTGAGTTCCGTGTTGATGATGGCGTAAACGTTCACATCGGGCAGAATCTCCGCCACGCGGCAGAAAAGACGACCGATGGCAGGCAGAGCGCAGTACATATCCTCTTTGGTCCAACCCTCAAATTTCAGCTCGCCCTCCGGTGCGCCGCACCAATCGTCGTTGGTGCCGCCGAAAATCAACAGGGTATCAATGCCGTCGAGGATACCTTCTTCATACATACGATCCAGTCGTGTGTTAAAGCAAAGATGTGTGTAGTCCTCTTTCTCGTAGCCGGTATAGCAGATAGTAGATCCGGACCAGCTCTCGTTGAGCACCAGCTCGGAATCGGTGGCGGAAATCAGCTGATGCCACCAGGTCTGCTCCACGGTGGTCACACGAGAATTGTGCTCATCCTCAGGGCTGTAATAGATGACATTCCCTTCAGGTATGTAGCCCGCAAAGGTGGAATAGCTATCACCGAGAATGACCGTCTTGCCTAATTTTACCATTCAAAATCGCTCCTTTTTGCCTGTGAAGCGCAATCGCTTTACAGGCTGTTTTTCGTTTCTTTTGTCCGTTTACACGCAGCCATAGCCACGTAAACACAAATACATACGATACTGCTGTTTTTAAAAAACATTTTTGCCTTTTTCTTGTAGCCATCGACAAGAACGGCACTGGATATAGCATAACAAATCAAGACGGATTTTGCAAGTGGTTACGGCAAATTTTTCCGTCGATCTATCCTTGCTCTTTTCGGTCGTTTGCAAATATGTACAACATGACAAAACATACACAATTATTTTGTTTAATTTTTTGCGTATTTTTTGCCGACTTCGCTCAAATATTTATTGACATTATTTTCCCTATACAATATAATTAAAAATGCTTAAGCTGTGATATTGGGCGTATTGCCCCACTGCCTACCCGGCGAAGTGATACGCACAGCTTGGGTAGGCTTAATCCGGTTTATCCGAAATCTACAAAATGAGAAAGGAGGAAAATCTATGAAGAAGTACATGGCTCCCGAGATGATGAGCCTGTCCTTTGCTGCTGAGGAGGCTATCTCCGCTCCCCTGGAGGGCAGCAACACCTACAACGACGGTGAGCTGGAGTGGTAAGAGATTCGCAGAATCTGGACCCTTCGCAAATCTGTTACGGCAAATCCCCGCACAAACCCGAAAATTTGTAAGGAGGAATTAGTAAATGAACATGCGTAAAATCATTGCCGTGTTGGCTGCTGTTCTGATGCTGTTCACCGTCATCCCCATGGGCGCTCTGTCCGTGACGGCGGCTACCGGCGACGTGGCCGTGGATTGGAACTTCGACGACGGCGTCGCTCATTTCGAGCGCGGCACCGCCGAGAACGGCTACATGGTCTTTGATGCTACCACTGCTGACTGGCAGTGCGCCTATCAGTACATCGGTACCATCAACTCCGACACTACGTACAAAGTGACCTTTAAGGCCATGGCCAACAAGGACGCCGAGCTGACTTTCAAGATTCAGAACGATTGGGCAGCCACTAACGTTAAGGAGACCGTCAACGTCACCACCGAGTGGCAGGAATACGAGCTGATCGTCAACTCCGGCACCGTGAACCCCCCCATAGTGCTGTTCTCTTCCGGCTACGCTGCCGCCAACGCCCCCATCTACTACATCGATGATCTGAAGATCGTTGAGATCGTAGATCCCGCTCTGATCGGCAAGGTTGTCAACGGTGACTTCTCCAGCGAAGAGGGCTGGACCTTAGGCACCGGCGCCACCATCGCCGACGGCGTGCTGACCCTGAACAACCCCGCCTTGTGGTCCGAGGCGGCTCTGCAGACTGTGCCCGTCAAGGCCAACACCAACTACGAGATCACCTGGGATTCCCAGCGCGTCTCCGGTACCGGTGCTTTCAACCTGTTCACCTTGGATGGCAACAACGCCAACCTGACCAAGGTAGCCGGCCAGAACTGGATGAACGAAACTTCCGGCAACTGGGTGAGCAACAGCTACACCGTCAACACCGGTGCCTCCGAGGTCATCAAGTTGAAGCTCTCCACTGAGGCCTCTAACCCCGGCGAAATCTTGATCGACAACTTCAAGATCACCGAGTTAAAGGATCCTTCCTTTGACGGTTACATCTACAATGGTGACTTCGAGACCGGTAAAAAGAGCCCTTGGAACCTGTATCAGTCCACCGTTATCTCTGCTGACGCTGCCCACACCGGCGACTACGGTGTGCACATCGTCGGCGTCGGCAACTGGGGCGGGCTGCTGGAGCAGGATATTTCCGGCCTGGTCGTTGACACTGAGTACATCTTCTCTTTCTGGATGAAGATGAACCACCAGGGCGTCAACGTGAAAATCGGCGACTCCTATGTCGGCTGGTTCACCAGCGTGGGTGATTGGACTCTGATTACTCATAAGTTCACCGCCACCGCCACCACCGCCAAGATCCTCATCAACGGCGGCGGCACCGGCGACGCCAATCCCGATCTGGCCGCCGACCTGTATGTGGATGATTTCTCTATCGCCGAGGCGATCGAACCCTCCGACGACGGCTACATCGTCAACGGTAACTTCGAGGCCGGTTCTTTGAGCCCCTGGCAGAAGATCTGGGATACCCAGGTTGCTGCTTCTATCATCGACGACGGTCACGACAGTCCCTTCGGTGCTAAGGTGACCGGTAAAGCTCCTTGGGGTCAGTTGCGTCAGCTGATCAACGTCGAGTCCAACACCGACTACAAGGTCACCCTGTGGGCCAAGGACGTCAACAACATGTCTCTGCTGATCAAGGACGGCGGCGATACTGTCAACATTCTCAACGCCGGCATCAACGCCGGTGCCGACTGGACTGAGATTACCGCTGAGTTCAACTCCGGTGATTACAGCTCCGTCTACCTTGGTGTTATGGTCAACGATGCCGCCTCCTACGGCACCTTCGACGACTTCAAGATCGAGAAAGCGCACGTCTGCGAGTTCGTGGGCGTGGAGACCCTGGCTCCCACCTGCACTGAGCCCGGTATCATGACCTACTCCTGCACCTGCGGCGAGGGCACCTACACCGAGGTTATCCCCGCTGCTCACACCTATACCGACAACTGCGACGCCGAGTGTGACGTCTGCGGCGAATTCCGTGACGCTCCCCACAACCTGACCACCCACGTGGAGGCCGTTGTGCCCGCCAACTGTCAGGAGACGGGCTACCCCGAGCACTGGATCTGCGCCGATTGCGGCGGCTACTTCAGAGATAACGGCGCGGGTGGCTTCTATGAGACCAACCCCGCTTGGATCTCCTACACCGGTGAGCACGTCCGTCCCGAGGGCGCTGCTGTCTGTGCCGTCGTGGCTTGCGAGCTGTGCGGTGAGGATTCCTACGGCGAGCCTTGCACCCGCCCCGAGGGCGCTCCCCAGTGCACCGACGTTGCCTGTGTAAACTGCGGCGAGACCATCACTGGTTGGGGCCACAACTACAACACCGGCGACGAGGAGATTCCCCTGCCTCTGTGCGGCGAGGGCGACTGCATCTACTGCGGTGAGCACTTTGACAAGCTGTACGACCACGAGAACGGCGCTTGGGCTCCCTGCCTGGATGGCGAGTGTGCCTATGGCTGCGGTCTGGCCTTCCCCGCTACCGCTGACCACGTTGACGAGGACGCCGATGGCTTCTGCGACGTCTGCTGGAACGAGATGCCCGAGGAGCCGCCTGTTGAGGTCGTCTACGGCGATGCCGATGGCGACGGCGAGGTTACTTCTTTGGATGTGCTGGTGTTGCAGCAGTATTTCGCCGGCTACGACGTAACTACTCTGAATGAGACGGCTGCCGACGCTGACGGCGACGGCGAGGTCACTTCTTTGGATGTGCTGGTGTTGCAGCAGTATTTCGCCGGTTGGGACGTGACCCTGGGTCCGGTCTGACTGTATAACGACGGCTTTCTGGGCGGATGGTAATCCCCATCCGCCCAAAAGGGCGCATACCGTTTCTAAAGAGAGTGCACTTTTCTCCAAAACGGTATGCGCTCCCATCGTATAAAACATTTTGCAAGGTAGTATCGGTTGTATATCCATTTCCATGGCGTACACCCGTTTCTATAACTACATTTTCCCAATGTTTTCCCAAGCAAAATTCATAACGAAAGGAGGTTACTCTATGAAGAAGTACACGGCTCCCGAGATGGAGGCCTTGACCTTCGCCGCTGAAGAGGATATTGCCGGCATTTTGATGAGCAATATGTTCAACGACGCTGAGTTCGGCGGCTGGTAATTCGAGGCGACACTCAGCAAGCACGGGCCGTTAGATTTCGTTGTCGCCTCTCGAGAATGGCGAAAGCGCCGTTCTCCCGAGTTTCAGCGAAAGCGAAGCGCCCAGTAGTCGGTGACGACTACACACTGCGAACGTCGCGATTCTCTAATTGAGAAGAGGATTGCAAGCTTTTCTCAATAGGAAAGTGAGGTCGCAGAGGCTTGACGTAACGAATCTACCGCGTGCCATCTTTCGAGAGAGGTGTGCACGCCTCGCCCTTAACATGGTACGGAGTGGAATCGCCAACGATACAAGCCAAATCCACTGATCGTATGCCGCCTCCTGAAGATTTCATTTCTTCCCGAAACGGCGATTCGGGGTGGCTATCCGTTTCTACTGATTGGCTCATCCCGTTGCCACCCCTTGAGAAAGGCGTTCCGCCTTTCTCCCAAGCCGGAGTGGTAATTTGGTCACCGCCTCCCGAAACGGTGTACGATCGAGTCAAGCAATTTCTATTGCGAAGACCCTAAGAATTTTAGGAGGAAACAAAATCCATGAAGATCATGAAGAAAATCGTGGCCTTGATGGCTGTGGCTCTGCTGCTGTGCAGCATGCTGCCTATGGCTGTCTTCGCCGCGGACGGCGATGAAACCATCACCGTGACCGGTACCTCCGGTGTTTTGGATGGCACTACCTCCATCTCTTGGGATGGTACCAACTATCAAGTTGTCAACTACAAAGACAACTCCAGCACCGCTATCCGCACCTCTGACTCCGCTCATTTCCGCATCTATGTTGGCAATGAGTTCTATGTCTTGGGCAAGGATGGTGCTCTGATGTCCCAAGTTGTGATCAACTGTGTGAGCAGCTACCTCATCAACAACTCTGCCAACACCGTCAGCGACGGTTGGACTGTGAGCGCCAACGGCACCGCTATCACCTACACTGCCACCAGTGGCTCTGCTTCCGAGTTGCACATCAGCATCGGCAAGCAGTCCCGCGTAACCAGCGTTGTGATCACTCCCGCTGTCGCCAGTGGCGCTGACTGCGATCACGCCAGCCTGGTGTGTGGCGAAACCTGTCCTGAGTGCGGTGAGTACACCAAGGAGCACAAATACAGCAACAACTGCGTTGCTGAGTGCGAGAACGGTTGCGGCACTGCTAACCCCAACTACGCTGACCACGTGTACGACGGCATCTATGACGCCAACTGCAACGTCTGCGGCGCTGCCCGCGAGGTCAACTTCCCCACGGCTGACAGCGTGCTGACTATCACCGAGGCTAACGAGCTGGGTCTGGCTATGAGCCACGACTCCACCACCCCCGGCAAGTACTATGTTACCGGTGTGGTAGAGAGCATTGCCAACACCACCTACGGTAACCTGTACATCCAGGACGACGCCGGCAACAAGCTGTATGTCTACGGCACCTATGATGCCGACGGCACCAACCGCTTCGATGCTATGGCTGAGAAGCCCGTGGTTGGTATGACCATCACCGTTTACGGTGTGATCGGTAACTACAGCGCCGCCGCTCAGATGAAAAACGGTTGGATCACCGAGATGATCGGCGGTTGTGAGCACGAGTATGAGTTCGAGTGCTCCAAGGTTTGCTCTCTGTGCGGTCTTGAGATTCGTCCCGAGGCTGAGTGTGAGAGCGACGCCGATTACCTGTGCGAGAATGGCGCCTGCAACTTCTGCGGCAACGACGTTGACGCTTTGGAGCACGCTTTTGACGACGAGTGGGATGCCGACTGCAACTACGGTTGCGGCTACACCCGCGAGGTCGAAGAGAAGCCCGACATGACCGTGGATACCCTGGACTTCACCACTCTGGATCAGCGCACCGAGTACTCCACCACCGTTCAGGTGTGGCAGAACAACGGCCTGGTGCTGACCAACAACAAGGGTGGCTCCAGTTCCAATGTGGGTGACTACTCCAACCCTGCTCGTTTCTACAAGGGTTCCGAGATCATCATCGCCTATCCCGGCATGACCTCTCTGGTCATCGATGCTACCGGCATTGGTTCCAGCTATCTCTGGGAAGCTACTTTGGATGCTGCCGGTCTGACTTATACCGTCAGCGAGCAGGTGTACACCATCACCTTTGCTGCTCCCGTGGACAGCATCACCCTGACTGCTTCCAATCAGGCACGTGCCTACAGCATGACCGCCACCGCTACTAAAGTCGGCGACGATGATTGTGAGCATGACTGGGTTGATGCCACCTGCACCGCCCCCAAGACCTGCTCCATCTGCGGCGCTATCGAGGGCGCGGCTCTGGGTCACAGCTACGTTGAGACCGTCGTCGACGCCACCTGCACCGCTATCGGCACCAAGACCTATGCTTGCTCCGTGTGCGGCGACAGCTACAGTGAGGAGATCCCCATGATCCCCCACACCTATGTGGACGGCATCTGCTCCGCCTGCGGCTCCGAGTTACCTCTGGAGGCTACCATCACCTTCGACACGGACAAGACCCAGCGTATCGAGTATTCCACCGAGAGTCAGAAGTGGGAGCACGACGGTCTGGTCCTGATCAACAACAAGGGCGAGTCCACTGCCAACGTCGGCGATTACGGCGCTCCTATCCGTCTGTACAAGGGTTCTGAGATCGTCATCTCCTTCCCCGGTATGACCTCTCTGATCATCGACGGTCCTTCCAGCGCTGATTACGCTTGGACCGCTACTCTGGACGCTGCCGGTCTGACCTACACCGCTGAGGGTGGCGTTTACACCATCACCTTTGCCGAGCCTACCGACAGCATCACCCTGACTGCTGCCAATCAGGTGCGTGCCAACAGCATCACCGCTTCCCGCGTTGTGGCTTGCGAGCACGAGTATGACAACGCTTGCGACGTGGATTGCAACCTGTGCTACGAGACCCGCGAGGTCGAGCACACCGTAGAGCACGTAGCCGCTAAAGACGCCACCTGCGCCGCCAACGGTAACATCGAGTACTGGTACTGCACCGTTTGCGGTATGGCTTGGCTGAACGCCGAGTGCACCCAGAACACCAACCTGCGTGCCGTCGTCACCCCTGCCACCGGCGAACACGTCTACTTCGACGATTGCTCCGCCATCTGCGAGGTTTGCGGTTACGAGCGTGAGGTTTCTCACAACGTCATTCACGTTGAGGCTAAGGCTGCTACCTGCGCTGCCAACGGTAACATCGAGTACTGGTACTGCGATGTCTGCGGTATGGCTTGGCTGAATGCTGAGTGCACCCAGAACACCAACCTGCGTGCTGTCATCACCCCCGCCACCGGCGAACACACCTACGACGACGAGTACGACGCCGACTGTAACGTCTGCGGCGACATCCGCGAAGTTCCCGAGAAGCCCGTTGAGATCGTCTACGGCGATGCCGACGGCGACGGCGAGATTACTTCTTTGGACGTGCTGGTGTTGCAGCAGTACTTCGCCGGTTACGACGCGACCCTGGATGTGACGGCTGCCGACGCTGACGGCGACGGCGAGGTTACTTCTTTGGACGTGCTGGTGTTGCAGCAGTATTTCGCCGGTTACGACGTGACCCTGGGTCCGGAGCAAGGTCCGCAGTTCAACGACACTGAGCTCGATTGGTAATCTCATTTCCCCACAAGGGACGTATACCACCCTTTAGAAAGCTTTGCCTTTTCAAAATGGTATCCCTTCCCTTTTAGTGCAACTCCCATACTATATGGGAAAGCGCAAAACGTATCGGCAACGTTTGTCCGTTGCCATAGGACTTGTTCCTCGCAGAGTGCGACACTCTGCTTTGTACGAAAATATTTTAGAAAGGTGAATACACAATGAAAAAGCTTTTAGCAATTCTTTTCTCTGTGCTCATGCTGTGTTCTCTGATGTCTTTCGCAACCGTTGCTGCAGAGGATATTACTGAGCCCACTGCTGTGGCTGTTGTTATGAACGAAGACGAAGAAGAGGTAAATACCGTCAATGCCGGCGATACCATCCTGGTTCAGGTCAACCTGCTGAACAACCCCGGCGTTATTGCCGTCGGTGTTGAGGTCGTGTATGACCATAACGTCTTCGAAGTGGCCGCTCCCTACGACGCGGACGAAGAGGCTTATGTCCCCGCGATCGAGGTGGGTACCACCTACAAGGCCTCCAGCAACAAGTACATCACTTTCGGCCCCGTCGATGAAGAAAACGAAGTGATGAAAAAGTGCAGCGTGTTCTACGCCCGCGGCACTGCCACCAGCAACTGCGACAAGGAGTGGTTCTACACCGCTACCTTCAAGGTTAAGGACAATGCCGCTTCCGGCGACTACACCTTGAACGTCAACTTCACTCCCAAATCCGGTGCCAACATCGACATGGAACTTGTTGATTTTGCGAGCAGCACCACCACCATCACCGTTGTCGGCTCTGAGCCCGCTTGCGAGCACGAGTACGAGTACGATTGCGACAAGATCTGCAAACTGTGCGGCGAGGAGACCCGCCCCGAGGCTGACCACGAGTATTTCTATGCTTGCGATGCTTACTGCAAGCACTGCGGCGAGCTGACCAACGAGCGTGCTAAGCACAACGTTCTCCATGTTGAGGCCAAAGAGGCTGTCAGCTGTATCGAGTACGGTAACGTCGAGTACTGGTACTGCGAGTACTGCAATACCGTTTGGCTGGATGCGGACTGCCGCATCCAGACTAACATGATGAGCGTCAAGACCGCCGGCGAGTGCATCAGCGACGCCGAGTACGCTTGCCAGGATGGCAACTGCATCAACTGCGGTCTGCCCGTGGCTGCCGAGGCTGATCACGAGTACTTCTACGCTTGCGATCCCGTTTGCATGAACTGCTACGAGATCACCAACCCCGACGCCGCTCACTCTCTGAGCCACGTTGAGGCTAAGGACGCTACCTGCTTCGAGAACGGTAACATCGAGTACTGGACTTGCGAGCACTGCGGCGGCTGCTGGGATAACGAGGCTGCCACCGGTATGCCTCTGAACCATATGTCGGTTGTTGTTCCCATGGCTCACGACGAGCTGACCCACGTGGAGGCTAAGGCTCCCACCTGCTTCGAGAACGGTAACATCGAGTACTGGTACTGCGAGGCTTGCGGTATGGCTTGGCTGGATGCCGAGGGCACTCTGAACACCAACCTGATGGCCGTTGTTCTGCCCATGGCTCACAACGAGCTGACCCACGTTGAGGCTGTTGCTCCCACCTGCTTCGAGAACGGTAACATCGAGTACTGGTACTGCGAGGCTTGCGGCATGGCTTGGCTGGATGCCGAGGGCACTCTGAACACCAACCTGATGGCTGTTGTTCTGCCCATGGCTCACAACGAGCTGACCCACGTTGAGGCTGTTGCTCCCACTTGCTACGAGAATGGTAACATCGAGTACTGGTATTGCGAGGCCTGCGGCTACGCTTGGCAGGATGCCGAGGGCCCTCTGAACACCAACCTGATGGCTGTTGTCCTGCCTATGGCTCACGGCACC
>JAZPZT010000103.1:0-3251 GCA_045544815.1 Acutalibacteraceae bacterium
ATCTGCCGGAAGCGGGTAGTATCCCCACTCGTACAGGCGGATGGCAAAGGCATCGGCGATCGTCAATTTGCCGTCCCCGTTCATATCGGCGTACATACCCCACTGCGCGGTGAGCGTCACCGTATCCCCCGCAGATACCGCATCGCCGGCGGCGATCTCCTGACCGGTGAGAGCGCTGATGGCTCGCCAGCCCAGGAATGCGTATCCCTCACGGGAGAATCTGTTCTTTGCTGGGGTCAGGGGCGTAGCGGTGGGCAGCGTGTCCGAGGCCATCTTGCCCTTGCCTCCGCCCGCGTCGTAGAGCACGGTGTATGTATTTCTGCCCCACTGGGCGATCAAAGTAACCGTATCACCGCCCTGGACGGTGGCACCGTTTTCCATCTCCTCACCGGTGAGGGTGCTGATGGCTTTCCAGCCCAGGAAGGTATAGCCTTCCATGGTAAAGGCGCACACCGCCAACGTCAGAGGTGTATCTACACCCACGGTAAGGGGAGCCATCTCGCCCGCACCGCCGCCCGCGTCGTACAAAACGGTATAGGTGGTGGGAACGATCTTTTTCCACTGGGCGGTAAACGTGACCGTATCGCCGGCGGTGATGGTATCACCGATCTTCACTTCGGCGCCACTCAGCGCACTGGTGATAACCCAACCGGTGAAGGTGTAGCCCTCCCGGGTAAAGGCGTTCTCGGCGGACTTTAGCGGCTCTTTCACGGAAACGGATACAGCAGGCATATCGCCCGTGCCGCCGCCTGCGTAATACTTCACATAATAGGTAGCGGGGGAAGTCTTTACCCACTGGGCATACATCACCACGGTGTCGCCGTTTTCGGGGACATCGCCTACCTGCAGATTCTTTTTCTGGGCGGTGCTGTACGGTGCCCATCCGGTAAAGGTATATCCGTCCCGCACAAATTCGTTTTTCGTTGCAGGAATGGGCGTACCGGCGGCCACGGTGGCGGAAGCCATTGTGCCCGTACCGCCGCCCGCATTATACTCCAGCGTGTAGGGATTGGCTTTCCACTGGGCGGTAAGGATAACGGTATCCCCCTCCGCTACGGTATCGCCGATATTTACGTTTTTCTTTTGCTGAGCGCTGTACGCCACCCAACCGGCGAAGGTGTAGCCGTCCCGCTTGAAGGTATTCTCGGCGGGTGTGAGGGGCGTGGTGATCTCCACGGTGGCGGAGGCCATAGTACCCTTGCCGCCGCCGGCGTTATACTGCACGGTATAGGTAGGCTTGGGCAAAACCTCCTCCAAAACGAAATCACTCAGCACAAACGCGCCGTCGTGCTTGGTATTGCTGTTGGAGCGGCGGCTATTGGTATTGAAATACAGCCGTCCGTCGTCGGACACGCCGCAGTCCTCGATCTCAAACAGAGCCGGGTACTCCTCGCTGATCACGTAGAAGGATTTGCTCTCGTCCGGCTGGACGGTCACGCCGCTCTTGGCCTTGCTAATATCGTACGCCAAAATCAGGCTGTGATTGATGGTTTCATCCTGATGATTTCCCGTAATGGGCATAAAAACATAGCCGCCCGCGTATCCCATTCCCTGATTGACAAAATCGGTGAAATCCTGCTTTTCTCCGTCCACCGTAACCTGGGACACGTCCAAGGTACATTTGATCACCACGTTGAGGCTGCCCTCTTTCTTCGTTATGGCCATTCTCGCGTAAGAGATGGTTCTGCCCCACTTGAATAGGTAGGAAACGCGGTTTCCGGAAATGCTCTCGATCGCCATACCGCCGGGACCGAAGCTGCTGCCGTTGTATTTCAGATCGTACTCGGCGTAGGGGATCAGCTCCGTGTCGTTGATCTGAAACAGAAGCAGCTTGGGGGATGCCAGCACGCACAGATATTCCACGCCGTCCACCACCATCCAATCCAGATCGTTGGAATGGTCGAAATTTTCAAAATAATCGTTGCCCGTTTCGCTGTGGGTCATCAGTTCCCGATCGCCCGATTCGATTTCAATACGGTGGACCACGGCACGGGAATCGTTATCGCCGATCTGGACGAAATACAGATAATCGTCGCCCACAGCCATACCCTGGGCGGAATAGCACCCTCTGGCTTCTCCCACCTTGCACACGGTTTCAAAGCCCTCGTCATACAAAGTTTCCGCCGCATCGGCTTCGGCGGGAAGCAAAAACGCCCCGCAGAGTATGGCGGCAAGAAGGAAAGACGCACTCAGTTTTTTCATTATGTTCTTCATTGATAAGAACTCCTTACGTTTGCACAATACGTAGTTATTCTACCATAGGGAAAAAACCTTTGCAATAGACCAAATGTAAACAAATACCGCCGACGGATGTCGGCGGTATAGGGATTACAGATAGCCGCGAATATCCGTGGCCAGTTTTTCTTCCAGGTTGATCAGGCGTTTGGTGATGTCCTTGGTGCGCTCCTCCGCCGCCTCATACTGATTCAAATAGCGGTTCAGGGATTTTACACCCATATTGCACCCGTCGGTCATCAAATCGGCGATGGTGTTGTCGGACATATCCATACCCAATTTCACGTTGGTCTTCATCCAGGACATTCCCTTGGCGATGGGGTTGGGGTTCTTTCCCTCGTCGTGGTAGCGGTCCAGCTGTTCCTCGATCTCTTTTTCCAGCACTTCGTGCTCACGCTTACATTCGGTGAGGTAGTTTTTCAGTCCCTCGCCTTTGGTGTATTTCAGCACGTCGTCGATGGAGGCAACGCCCATTTTTACGCCGGCGTCGCATTCGCGAAGCAGTTTTACGGTATCCGGTTCGATCATAGTCGGTATCCTTTCAAAAATGAATTTGCGGTGTTAGGATACCCGGGCGGGGGATTTTTATGCTTATCACGGTAGGGGACGGCAAAATCAAACTCGTAGGGGGCGACCAGGGGTCGCCCGCGGGACGCCCCATCCATCCAACGCCCCCCTCGTGGGTTGGCATACGCCTCCGCTGAGCGGACGCCGATGAGAGAGCGGCTCTGCCGCCGGCTATCGAATGGGTTCGATTCCCCTCGATCTCTACCAAATCCAATACAGTCACCCGCCACCCTCGTGGGATGGCATACGGCTCCGTTGGGGGAACGCCGATGTTTGGGGGCGGCACTGCCGCCAGATGACGGGACGCCGCAAGCGGCTATCGAATTGGGTTCGATTCAATGCTTTGCGAAGCAAATCTACCTTTTCTCTTCTCCTCTATCTTTTATCTGGAAACGACAATTTGAGAGAAGAGAAAAGTGAAGCCCCGCACAAGGCGGGGCATGCTTTAT
>JAZPZT010000104.1:0-29704 GCA_045544815.1 Acutalibacteraceae bacterium
GGAATCAAGGTTTTGCAGACCCATGCCTTACCACTTGGCTATGTCGCCGTATTGAAGCGGATGACGAGCTCTGAACTCCGGGGTTTCCATACATCGAAAACCAGGCAAGTTCTGTGCAAACCCATCAGGCGCTTAGAAAAATAATCTCGCCCCAAAAAGGGGCGATATTACTCTTTGGAGCGGATGACGAGGCTCTGAACTCCGGTTTTCCTGCGGAAAACCTATAGTTTTCGCTGTGCGAAAACTAGGCGAGTTTTGCGCAACCCATCAACTGCTCAATTTTCTCTTGCCGTCCAAGGACGGCAAAGAAAAATTGTGGAGCGGATGACGAGGCTCGAACTCGCTACCTCCACCTTGGCAAGGTGGCGCTCTACCAGATGAGCTACATCCGCATATATGGTGCCCAGAGCCGGAATCGAACCAGCGACACGAGGATTTTCAGTCCTCTGCTCTACCAACTGAGCTATCTGGGCAAATTTGGCGACCCGGAACGGGCTCGAACCGTCGACCTCTAGCGTGACAGGCTAGCGTTCTAACCAGCTGAACTACCGGGCCAAATCCAAAATGGTGGAAACAACAGGGCTCGAACCTGTGACCCCCTGCTTGTAAGGCAGGTGCTCTACCAGCTGAGCTATGCTTCCGAACCGGCCATCGCCCCAAGCGACGCCACTTATAATACACTATGGCGTCGCTTTTGTCAAGCCATTTTTACCAAATTTCTAAAATATTTTCGATTATTATCCGATACGCTCCAAGTCCTCACGGGTGAAGGTATACACCGCATCACAGAAACGGCAGGTAGCCTCTGCCACGCCCTCTTCATTGGGCAGAGAAAGGCGATCCTCACGGCTCATGGCGGCAAAGGCACGAGCCACCTTATCCCGAGAGCAGGTGCAACGATACTGAGGCTCATAGGTATCGAGGATATCGTACTCCATACCGTCCAGCGCCAGAGCGCAGATCTCCTCAGGGGTCATCCCCTGCCCCAACATAGCCGTCACGGGAGGGAGTTTCGCCACGTTGGCCTCTATCTTATCGATCACCTCATCGGGGCAGAAAGGCAGAAGCTGCAACAACAGACCGCCTGCCGCATTGACCGTCAGGTCGGGATTGACCAGCACGCCCAAGGCGCACACCGTAGGCGTCTGCTCACTGGTGGCGTAGTAGCTGGTGACATCCTCGGCAATCTCGCCCGAAATCAGCGGCGTACAGCCCACATAAGGCTCGGGGGCGCCGTTATCACGCAACACCCACAGCTGTCCCTCGGTGCCCACGGCGCCGCTGACGTCCAGCTTGCCGTTGGGTTTCAGGGGAATTTCCACCACGGGATTTTGGGCGTAGCCACGTACGTTGCCGCTGCTGTCCGACACCGCCATCACGGTGCCGACAGGGCCGCCGCCCGCCAATTTTAAGGTCAGGCTATCGTCCTTACCCTTCATCATCACGCCCATCATAGAGGCCGCCGTCAGCAGGCGGCCCAAAGCAGCGGTGACCACCGCAGAGGGCTGATGAATGCCCTCGGCACGGGACACGACGTCGGTGGAATCCAAAAACAGCGCCATCACCGTAGCGTCACGGGTCAGGCAGCGAATCAGTTTACCCATATATATGCTCCTAAATCAATCGTTTTGCTGATAAATGGCGTTATTTTTTGCCATCAGCACCCAGCGCTGGGCGTCGTCCGCAGGGGCGGTAAACCGCCGCTCGTCATAGACGCCCAACAGGTCGAAACCTGCCTCGGTGAGCAGATTCTTCCACGTCTGAAGGCTGTAGGCACGCTCACGCACCGTATCGGTGTAGCGGGAGTAGGTGCCGTCCTCTTCCTCCAGAAAAAAGTCCAGCGCAATCTCCACCTCGTGGGTGGCAGACAGATAGCAGTTGCGCCACACGCAAAGAAACTCCTCCTGCTCATACACAAAGGCGTTATCCCCCAGCACGTGGGCGTGTTTGTACGGCGTATTGACGTCAAACACCAATAAGCCGTCGGGGGCGATAAACAACCCCAGACGGCGGAAGATCTCTCGCAAATCGTCGGTATGGAGGATGTGGCTGAGGGAATCCAGCATACACACCGCACCGTCCACCGTGCCGTAGAGATCCAATTCACGCATATCCTGACACAGGAACAGGATATCCTGCTCCGCGTCGGCGGCCTTTTCCCGTGCCACGGCCAGCATATCCGCCGAGCCGTCCACACCGATGACCTCACAGCCCCGAGCGGCCAGCTCGAGAGACAAACTGCCGCTGCCGCAGGCCAAATCCAGTACCGTGTCGACACGACCGCCATGGCGTGTAAACGCCGCCAGCAGATAATCTGCCCAGGCGGCGTAGTCCACGTCTTCGGTCAGGGCGTCGTAAAATGCGGCAAAAGCCCCGTAGCCGTTCATAATTAACCCTCGTCCTCCATACGGTCAAACACCATGGAATAGGAGTCACAGCCGTAATCCAAAGACCGCTTCACGCGGCTGATGGTGGCGGTAGAGGCACCCGTGGTCTTGACAATCTCGCTGTAAACCCGACCCTCGCTGAGCATCTTAGCCACCACGAGACGCTGGGACAACGCCTTCATCTCCTGCACGGTGCACAGGTCCTCAAACAGCATATAGCACTCCTCACGGGTGCGCAGCTGCAGAATGGCGTCAAACAGAAAATCTACGTCCTTACTCTTGATTTTGGAATTCAAAGGGATAGCCTCCTTTTCGTTTCAAGTAATAACATTTTAGCACAGCACTTTCACAATGTAAAGTGTTAATTTGTGAAAACGCAAAAAAATCGCCCAATTTTTGTAAATTGGGCGATTTAATAGTTGGATTTAGGCTAAGGTAATCTTGTGGTAAACCTTCTTACCCTTTTTAATAATAGCGGCGCCGTCCACGAAATCGGCATCGCTCAGGGTGGCGGTGGCGTCGGTCACCTTTTGGTCGTTGACCGAGACGCCGCCCTGCTGTACCAGACGGCGCGCCTCACCCTTAGAGGCGGCCAAGCCGGCGGCGACCATCACGTCCAGAATACCCATGCCGATGGCGTCGGCAATGACGGTGGTGGGCATATTCTCGGTGTTACCGGCGCCGGAGAACAGAGCACGGGCGGCGGCCTGTGCCTTCTCCGCCTCCTCGGTGCCGTGCACCAAAGCGGTCAGCTCGTAGGCCAAAATCTCCTTGGCGGTATTCAGCTGGCTACCCTCCCAGGTATCCATCTCGTCGATCTGCTCGATGGGCAGGAAGGTGAGCATACGCAGGCACTTGAGCACGTCCTGGTCGCCCACGTTGCGCCAATACTGATAAAACTCGTAGGGAGTGGTCTTGTTGGGATCCAGCCACACCGCGCCGCTGGCGGTCTTACCCATCTTCTTGCCCTCAGAATTGAGCAGTAGGGTGATGGTCATAGCGTGGGCGTCCTTACCCAGTTTGCGGCGAATCAGCTCGGTGCCGCCCAGCATATTGCTCCACTGGTCGTTGCCGCCGAACTGCAGATTACAGCCGTGGGTCTGGAACAGACGATAGAAGTCGTAGGACTGCATAATCATATAGTTGAACTCTAAGAAGGACAGACCCTTCTCCATACGCTGCTTGTAGCACTCAGCACGCAGCATATTGTTGACCGAGAAGCAGGCGCCCACCTCGCGCAGAACCTCAATGTAGTTGAGATCCAGCAGCCAGTCGGCGTTGTTCACCATCTGGGCCTTGCCCTCGCCGAACTCGATGAAACGCTCCATCTGCTTTTTGAAGCAGTCGCAGTTGTGCTGGATGGTCTCGCGGGTCATCATGGAGCGCATATCGGTGCGGCCGGAGGGGTCACCGATCATAGCGGTGCCGCCGCCGATGAGGGCGATGGGCTTGTTGCCCGCCATCTGCAGGCGCTTCATCAGGCACAGAGCCATAAAGTGACCCACGTGCAGGCTGTCAGCGGTGGGGTCAAAACCGATGTAGAAAGTCGCCTTACCGGCGTTAATCAGATTCTTAATTTCCTCTTCGTCGGTGACCTGAGCAATCAGCCCACGGGCCACCAATTCTTCGTAAACGGTCATTGGTATCTCTCCTTACACAAATTGGGGTTATTATACTGATTTAGGAAGGCTTTGTCAAGCCTCGTCGTCCTTCTTCTTGCTCGCAAAGTAATCCAGCACACGGGGCAGCGCCAGCAAAGCGGTGACCACGGCGCCGAAGATATGAAACAGCAGTTTCATCGGGCCGGCAGGAAACACGATATCCAACACGATGAAAATCACCCAACCAATCATAGCGACACACCACAGAATGGTGCTCACCTTACGCACGGTGCGGCGATTCTCGGCAGTGAGCTCGGCTATATACTTTTCGTGTTGCAGACGCTGTTCCTCGGTCATGGAATCGGGACTGTTTTGCTCTCGTTTTTCCTTGATACGGCGTATCTTGTCTTTCAAGCTCATACGTCATCCTCCTCGGCACGGGTGCGCAATTCTTTCGCCGCAGACAGGGTCACGTCGGTGACCGTTCCGCCCATAATGCGAGCCAACTCCTGCAGGCGGCTGTCCTCGTCCAAGGTGTCCACGGCGGTATAGGTGCGGCCGTCGGACACCGACTTGCTTACCAGCAGGTGGGTATGACCGCAGGCGCCAATCTGCGCCAAATGGGTGACGCACAGCACCTGCCGCGTGGCGGCAATACGGCGCATGAGAGTGCCCACCTTGGCGGCGGCACGGCCGCTGATACCACTGTCCACCTCGTCAAACACCAAGGTGTCGATGTCGTCCACCTGCGCCAGCACACTCTTGAGCGCCAACATAATACGGGACAATTCACCGCCGGAAGCGGTCTTAGCGATGGATTTCGGCGGCTCGCCGGGATTAGAGGCGATGAGAAACTCCACTGCGTCGCCACCCATAGAGGTGAGCGCCGTGGGCTCAATGGACACCGCCAAGCGCACGTGAGGCATATCCATAAAGGCCAGTTGCGCCTGCACGTCCTGCTCGAAGCGGACGGCCGCCGCCTTTCTGGCGGCGGTGAGGCGCTGAGAGGCGGCGATGGTGGCGTCCTTTGCCACGTCGGACCGGCGCTCCAGCTCCGCCAAATAGGCGTCGGAGGATTGGAGGCCGTCCAGTTCGGTCTGCATATCCGCTAACTTATCCAACAGCGCCTGCTCGTCGGTGACGCCGTGCTGTTTCATCAGCCTTCCGATGAGGGCCAGACGGTCCTCCAAGGCGTTAAGTTCATTTTCATCAAAGCAAAGGCGCGCCTCAAAGTCGGCGGCTTCCTCCGCCACCGCCTGCACGTCGTACAGGCAACTCTGCAGACGTTTCGCCAAATCTGCCAATCCGTCCGCCACACGACCGGCGGTCTGTAAGGCAGTTACCGACTCGGCCAGGCGAGTAAGCGCGCCGATTTCATCTCCGTTTTCATCATCTTCCATTGCACCACGCACCAAGCGAAGGTAGCCGGCCACCTTTTCGCCGTGGCGGGCCAACTCACGGCGGGAGAGCAGCTCTTGCTCCTCCCCTACCTTGATATTGGCTTGTTCCAATACGGTAATCCACTGGGTGAGTTGAGCGGTGCGGAACGCCTTTTCTTGCTCGTCCATAGTCGCCGCCTTAATCGCGCGGTGGATACGGCAATACTCTGCGTAGGCGGCACCGTATGCCACAATCACCTCGGCGGGCACGCCCAAACGGTCCAGATATTCCACATGGCGCTCTGCTTGCAGCAGAGCCTGATTCTCGTGCTGGCCGTGGATATTCACCAGCAAACGACCGATACGTCGCAGTGATGCCACGGTGGTGGGGCGATCGCCTATACGGCAACTGCCCTTACCATCCGCAGTGATGGTGCGCTGAATGAGAAGAGTGCCATCCTCTTCAGGGGACAGCTCCAGCTCCTCCAGCACCGCCAACACCATGGCAGGCAATTCGTCAAACACGCCTGCAATATAGGCGCGGTCGGCACCGTGGCGCACCACGTCACGGGTGATACGCTCGCCCAGCAAGGCGTTGATGGCGTCGATGACGATGGATTTGCCTGCACCGGTCTCACCCGTAAGGACGGTCAATCCCTTACCGAAGGTGATGTCGGTCTTTTCGATCACCGCCACGTTTTCAATATGTAAGCTTTGCAGCATAGCGATTTATCTCTCCGTTTCGCTCAGCATTTTCTTCAGCTCAATGACCAAATTCTCGGCCTCACGCTCGCTGGTCACCACGCAGAAGAACGTGTCGTCACCGGCCAAAGTACCAATGACCTGATCCCAGTGAAGAGAGTCCATAGCGGCGCAAGCGGCCTGAGCCATGCCGGGCAGGCAATGCACCACCACGATATTCTGAGCGTACTGCACGCGCACCACAGAGCCGCCGAAAATGGAGTGGAACTGGGCAGAGATGGGCTCGTGGCCACCCTTTGCGGTGGTGTAGCGATAGCCGCCGCCACGCATAGGGCTCTTAATCAGGCGCAATTCCTTGATGTCACGGGATACCGTGGCCTGGGTCACCGAGAAGCCGGCCTGGCGGAGCAACTCCTGCAGGTCCTCCTGTGTCTCCACAGCGGTGTTGTTGATAATCTCGAGAATTTTTGCGTGTCGTCTGGTTTTCATGCACTCATCTCCTATCGGATAATTTGCGGCGCAGGCGCTGATAGAAACTATCTCGCCGCAGCTGCAGTAAACGGACAGATTGTTCTGCCCGACGAATCATCAAGGTTGCGTCGGACGGAAGAGGAATACTCTCCTCACCGTCCACGGTGACGTAAGCAGGTTCGCCGTCCGCCGCCGTCGCCTCTGCCGTCAAGGTGACAGTAGCAGGCCAAATGCGAGGACGGGATTCCAACGAATGGGGGCACACGGGGGTGAGCAACACGCAATCCACCGACGGGTCCACCACAGGACCACCTGCGGACAGCGAATAGGCCGTCGAGCCGGTGGGCGTAGCGATGATGACACCATCGCCACGGCAGGAGAGCACCTCGCCGCCATCGGCGTGTACCACCACGTCCACCAAACGAGACAAGCCGCCACGGGAAATCACCGCCTCGTTCATAGCATAGCGGGTGATGGCGCCGCCCTCAGTATGTAGCGTAACCTCCAGCAAGGCACGCTCATCCACGGTGTACGCACCGTCCAGCAGGGCAGGCAAAGCGTCCAACTCATCCGCCTCTAAGCCTGCTAAAAAGCCCACGTGGCCGCCGTTGATGCCCAACACGGGGCAACCGACTGTGGCTGCAGCCTTTGCTACGTGCACAATGGTGCCGTCGCCACCGATAGCCACGGCGATATCGCACCCATCCAGTGCGTTGGTCAGCTGTGCCATCGTAGGCAGGTTACTCTCACTGCACACCACGCGCACGTTTGCGCCCAATTGCGCCAAGCGCTCCGCTACCGTCCGCACTAAGGAGTCGTTTTCTGTCTTTGCTTGATTGGGAATTACGGCAATCAACATACCGTTCCCTCCTACTCCGTTTATTTCAGTTGGTCAAAGGCCGTTTGCACCACCGCCGCCGTATCCCACACGGGAGTGGCAACGCCACGGCGCAACACAGCCAAATATTCGATATTTCCCTCGCCGCCTGTGATGGGAGAATGCCCGAGCCACACGGGCGCCAAGCCCTGCTCGGCAAAGAGGCACAATTGCTGTGCCAGCACACGGGCGTGGACCTTACGATCCTTTACCACGCCGTGCTTACCGACGGCCGATTTGCCCGCCTCAAACTGTGGCTTAATCAGGCACACCAAAGTGGCGTCCTGCGCCAAATACGGCAAAATCGCAGGCAACACGTGGCTGAGGGATACAAAGGACACGTCCACCGAGCAAAAGGTGACGCTCTCTGCCGCTACGGCGGCGGCCAGCGCCTCGCTGCGCACGTCGGTGCCCTCTAAGTTTACCACACGGGAGTCACTGCGCAGAGTGGGGTGTAACTGGTCGTGACCCACGTCCACCGCATATACCCGTGCGGCGCCGTTTTGCAACATACAATCGGTGAAACCACCTGTGGAGGCGCCCACGTCCATAGCCACCGCGCCGGTCAGAAGCAACCCTGCCGCCTCGATGGCTCGCTCCAATTTATAGCCGCCGCGACCCACGTATTTTTGGGTCGGCGCGGCGCAGGTCACCACATCGGTGACCGCCACACGGCGGGACGCCTTAGTTACCACGGCACCATTCACCGACACATAGCCTGCTTCGATGATTTCCTTCGCCTTTTCCCGTCCGCTGGCGTATCCTGCCGCCACCAAACAGGTGTCAAGGCGTTCTCCTTTACCGTCCATAAAGTCCCTCCGTATGGGCGTTTACGAACTTTTCGATACCCTCGGCGTCCAAGCCGACACGGTGCAGACCCTGCGCTGTCGTGCAGGCGCCCAGGGTCTCCTCGATGGCGCGGACGGCGTATTTTCCGCCAAAACCGACCTGCATTAAGCGACTGCCCAGCAGGTCGCCGATACCGCCACGGGTCTCCTCCAGCACCAGCACACAGCGGTACTGTGCCGCCAGCGCCACGATATCCTCCGTCAGGGGCAAAATGCGATTCAGTTTCAGCACCGACACCGCTTTGCCGTCCTCACGATAGCGGCGGCACAGCGCCGCCACCTCGCCATAGGTGCGTCCGTAGGTGACCAGCAGCACTTCACGGCCGCCATCATCATCCAAAGTATAAGGTGCGCCGTCGGGCGTATACGCCGCCAACAGGTCGCCCTCTCCCCCTTTGGGATAGCGGACGGCGGCGATACCGCCTACGTCGTACAGCGCCTGACGCAGGTGAAGCTCCAACTCGGCAAAGTTGGCAGGCGCAAACATCGTTACGTTGGGAATGGTGGAAAGCATCGCCACGTCGTAAATGCCCTGATGAGTCTCGCCGTCATCCGGTACCACACCGGCGCGGTCGATGGCCAACACGATATGGTTATTCATCAATGCGGTATCATTAATCAACTGGTCGTAGCTGCGCTGTAAGAAGGTGGAATACACCGCAAATACAGGTAGCAGACCGCCGCAGGCCATACCTGCGGAGAAGGTGACGGCGTGCTCTTCCGCAATACCCGTATCGAAGAAACGAGTGGGATATTTTTGCGCAAACTCTTCCAGACACGTGCCCTTAATCATAGCGGCGGTCACCGCCACGATACGGTTATCCTCCGCCGCCAAACGGCAGAGAGCCTGTCCAAAGCGAGAGGAAAAACTCTCGCCGCCACTCTGTGCGATACCCGTGTCGGGGTCAAAGCAGGAGATACCGTGATAGGTGTCCGGCTTTTCCTCTGCGTAAGGCATACCCTTTCCCTTAACCGTGTTGACGTGCAGCACCACAGGCTTACCCACGCTCTTGGCGGCACGAAGTGCCTCGGTGAGATCGTCCAAATCGTGACCGTCTACGGGACCCATATAGTAGAAGCCCATATTTTCGAAGAAGGAGGTGCCGGCAAACACCGAGCGTATCACCTTTTTCTTAGCATGCTGAATCAGCGCCGTCAAAGGGCGACCGATGAGGGGCGTGTGGTTGAGCACCTTGGTCACCTTTTGCTTGACACGCACGTACTTCACCTGACTGCGCAGGTGAGAAAGATACCGTGCCACAAAGCCCACGTTTTCGCTGATGGACATTTTATTGTCGTTGAGCACCACAATCAGGCGGTCGTCGCTGCGGCCGGCGTTGCTAAGCCCCTCGTAGGCCAGGCCGCCGGTGAGGGCACCGTCACCGATGACGGCGATGGTGTAGCCTTTATCCCCTCGCAGCGCCTTGGCTTTGGCTATGCCGTTGGCCACCGAAATAGAGGTACTGCTATGGCCGGCCACAAAGGCATCGTGCTCGCTCTCCGCCGGATTAGGGAATCCGCTGATACCACCCTGACGGCGCAGGGTATCAAACCGTGCGTAGCGGTCGGTGAGCAATTTGTGGGTGTAGCACTGATGGCCCACGTCCCATACGATGGCGTCCTTGGGTGTGGTAAACACACGATGCAGCGCCACCGTCAGCTCCACCGTGCCGAGATTGGAAGCCAGATGGCCACCGGTACGGGAAACGGTCTCCACCATCTTCTGCCGCAACTGGGCGCAGAGATCGGTGAGCTCTTTGGTATTCATTTTTTTGATATCTTTGGGAGAATGGATGTTTTCCAGTCTCTTCATATACCATCATCCTTTATCAGTGGTTGCGATTGAGCAGTGCCTGAGCCAAGATACGCAGATTCTCCGCCCCATCGCCAAATACGGACAGCGCCGCCACCGCGTCGGCGGTGCGCTGTGCCGCTAAACGGCGCGCCTCTTCCAATCCCAGCAGGGATACGTAGGTCACTTTTTCATTCTCAGCGTCACTGCCCACGGGTTTGCCCAAGGCTTCCGCCGAAGCGGTGACGTCCAAAATATCGTCGATGATTTGAAAGGCCAGACCGACGTTTTCGCCATAGGTGCGTACCGCCGCCTCCTGCTCTGCGGTGGCGCCTGCCAAGCGGGCGCCCATCACGCAGGCGGCAATCAGTAGTGCCGCCGTCTTGCCTCTTTGCAACTCCTCCAGTGTGGCAAGGTCAATCTCCTTGCCCTCGCTCTGCAGGTCGATGACCTGTCCGCCCACCATGCCGTAGATGCCTGCGGCATCCGCTAAGGCGGAGGCGGCACCCAACACGCCGTCGGCGGTGAGTGCGCCGCGGTTTTTGGCGGAAAGAATGGTTTCAAAGGCCAGATTCAGCAGGCCGTCACCTGCCAAAAGCGCCATCGTCTCGCCGTACACCGCATGGGTGGAAGGCATGCCACGGCGCAGAGGACTGTTGTCCATACAGGGCAGGTCGTCGTGCACCAGCGAATAGGAGTGAATCATCTCGATGGCGGCCGCCGCAGGCAAAGCCGCCTCGGGATTGCCACCGCACAGACGGCAACACTCCAGCAGTAAGACGGGGCGAATGCGCTTGCCGCCGCCCTCACAGGCGTAGGTCATCGCCTCCGCCACCACGGTCTGCAAGCCGCCGGTGGTCGGCATATAGGCAGGCAGAGCCGCCTCGAAGCGGTCGCAATGCGCCTGCATTTGGTTGGTGTAAATAGACATAGTATTTACCTCAATTTATCAAATTAGTCCTCGGACAGTACCTCGCCCATATCTTCGCCCTGACGGTCGGAGAGTCCCTCTCCGACCTCGCCGCTCTCCACGGCGGTGAGCTTGACAATCTTCTGCTCCGCCGTCTTGAGGCAGTCGGCGCAATAGGCGGTGAGTTTGGTGCCCTCTTCAAACAGTTTCAGGGATTCATCTAAGGTGCAACGGCCGCTCTCCAGCGCCGCCACAATCTGCTCCAAGCGAGTCATCGCCTGCTCAAAAGTCATTTCAGCCATTTTCATTCTCCTCTCTTGCATCGGCTACGATACAATCCACTGTGCCGTCTGCCACCCGTAAGGTCAGGGTATCCCCTGCCCGCACACGGGAAACGCTATCCAGCACGCCGCCGTCGGCGGTATAGCCGATGGCGTAGCCACGGCCTAACACCTTCAGCGGGCTGAGGGCGTCCAATTTAGACGCCGCCGCAGCCAGACGGCGGTCCGCCGTGCTCAACTGCCGCTGTGCGGCAGAGGCGAATCGACGGGTGAGGTAATCCAGGCGCATGGCCTGCTCCTCGGTGTAATACTGCGGTGCGGAAAGGCACCGCTTGTCCTTCAGCAGTTTCAGCCGTGCTTCGGCATCGTTCAGCACGCCGCGGACACCGCCCGTCAGGCGTGAGCCCAACATCTGCACCTGCGGCCACAGTCGCGCACGGTCGGGCACCGCCAATTCGGCGGCGGCAGAAGGCGTGGGCGCACGCAAATCCGCCACGAAATCGCAGATAGTGAAATCCGTCTCGTGTCCCACGGCAGAGATGACGGGAATGGCGGAGGCCGCCACGGCCCGTGCCACGATCTCCTCATTAAACGCCCACAAATCCTCGATAGAGCCACCGCCACGGCCCACAATCAGCACGTCGGCGGCACGGGCGGCGTTAAAGCGCTGGATAGCGTTTACGATAGAGGGTGCGGCGCCCTCTCCCTGCACCAGAACGGGGCAAAACACCACCTGCGCCAAGGGATAGCGGCGGCCGAGCACGTTGAGAATATCGCGCACGGCGGCGCCTGTGGGCGAAGTAATCACACCCACACGGGTGGGATAGGGCGGCAAGGGGCGCTTGCGACTCTCGTCAAAGAGCCCTTCCGCCGCCAGTTTCTTTTTCAGTTGTTCGTAGGCGATCTGCAGAGCACCTACGCCGTCGGGTTGCATCTCCTCGATGTAAATCTGGAAGGTGCCGCCTGCCTCGTACAGCGAGACACGGGCCTTGACGATGACACGCATACCGTCTTCAGGACGGAAGGCCAGTTTGGAGGCGTTGCCCTTAAACATCACCGCCTTAACGGCGGCTACGTCGTCTTTGAGGGTGAGATAGAGGTGGCCCGACTTGTAATGATGGGTGAAATTGGAGATCTCGCCACCGATGTATACCGCCGCCAGATTGCGATCGTTTTCCAGCACGGATTTGACATAGCGGTTGAGCTGACCTACCGATATGACTTTCATCCCATCTCCTCCTCCCGTATTTTACACAGGCAGGCGATGCCTGCCGCATTATCCGCCGAATACACCGGCGGCGCAAAATGACCGCCAAAGCGGTCGGTTAATATCTGTTGGAGCATCTGATTGGACATCACGCCGCCGGCGTATACCAACGGCAGGTCGCCGTAGGTGGCCAGCAAAGCCTCGGTCATACCCGTCACGGCGGCGCACACGCTATCCAAACAGAAGCGAGCCACCTCGGCAGGCGGCTGGCCTGCCGCCAAGCGGTCACGGCACTGATTCTCCACGCCGGAGAGGTGGCAATCGCACCCTTTCAGCGTGGGACGCACCCGATAGGTGCTCTGTGCCTGCGCGGCCAGCGCCTCCAGCGCAGGGCCGGCAGGAAAAGGCAAGCCCAGCATACCGCCCACGCGGTCGATGAGCTGTCCTGCTTTCAAATCCAAGGAGTGACCCACCACACGGCAACGGATGATACCATCTTCATCCGGTTCTACCAACAAGGCGTCGGTGGTGCCGCCGGAGACGTGGAAAGCCAAAAAGGGCGCACGCCGCAAATGCAGACAGTCTGCACCGGTCAGTGCCGCCATAATATGTCCCTGCTGATGGGTGAAATGATAGACGGGCACGCCCAGGGCCGCACCCAACTGGCGTGCCGCACCGGCACCGACCAAGAAGCAGGGCATATACGAGCCATCCACCTGCTGGGGACGGTCGGAGGCCGCCACGGCGGAAATGCCGCCGCCCATGGCCTCGGCCAGCCGCTCCATCACGTCGGGGAGCTGACGGGTATGATGAAACACGGCGTCACTCTGGCGCAAGCCCATCTCTCCTGCCTTGACAGGCAGGAGCTGTTTGGCCTGCACCGGCTTGTCCGCCCCCTGTGCCCAGTAGGCGGCAGAGGTGGTGTAATTGCTGGTATCCAGCCCTAAATAGCCGCTCATGCCTCGGTACGGGAAATGCTGCCCAAGATACCGTTGACGAAGGAGGAATCCTCCTCGCCGCCGAAGCGCTTGGCCAATTCCACCGCCTCGTTGATGGCGACGCTATCCGGCGTCTCGTCGCAATATTTCATCTCATAGATAGCCAGACGCAGCACGGCCAGCGCCACACGGGAGATACGATTATGGCTCCACTTATGGGAATGCTCCTCAATGAGGGCATCCAGCTCGGCCAATTTCTCCTCTGCGCCCTGCGCCAACTCCAGTGCAAAAGGCTCGATGATGAACTCACGGGCGTCCTGTGCGCCCTCTGCCAAATCCATGACGGGCAGGTCGTTAAAGGACTTTTCAAACAGCAAGGCAAAGGCCTGCTCACGGGATTTTCTTCTGGACATTTTACACGCCTCCGATTTTCAACTTTCGTATAATTATACACTCATGCATAGCAAAAAGGCCCTCTACCGTAGGAAGAGGGCCCGGGTAATCAAGCCTTATTCTCGTCGGCGACAATGCCATCGACGTGGATATTGATACGAGTAACCGGCTTACCGGTCATGGACTGCACCGCAGTCTTAATATTCTGCTGCAGTGCCATAGCGGTCTCCTGAATGCGTGCGCCTGCCTTGAGGGTGACGTACACGTCCAGAATGGTGTCGTTTTCGGTGTTGATCACCCGCACGGCACGGGCCGCGTCGTTACGGGAGATGATACCGCGGATATCGGTGGCGCGACCGGACAGACCGGCAACGCCCTCGGTCTCTAATGCCGCCGTAGCGACGATAGAGGCCACCACGTCCTCGGAAATAATGCAGCTACCTTCTGCGGACTTGAACTCTCTGGCGTCCATAGGGATTCCTCCTTTGTGTTGTCTGTGGCATAGTATGGGCGAAAAAAGCGATGGAAAACGCCCTTTCCGCTTATATTCTACTCTATTATAACACAAAGTTGAAAATAAGCAATATATTCTTGCAAAAAATCCAAACTTTTATGCACCGGCCGCTACAATTTGCACTTGATCGGCGGTCACGGCGGACTGAGACACCACGATTTGCAGAATTTGCAGGCTCTCCTGCTGCTGCAGGCTCGCCGCCTGCACCACCACGCTGCACCGCTCGCCGTCGATATACACCACACTGTCCGTAAACCCTTTCGCCGCGATGAGATTCTCGATACGGCTCTCCTGCAACACGTTTTCCGCTATGGCAGTGGCCTGCTTCGTGGCCTGCGCCTTGTCCTCGGCAGAGGCCTGTGCGCTGTCCAGCACCTCCTGCAGGATACCCAGCGCCTCCTCCCGCGCGGCGGTGCGTTTGGCACGAGCCTCGTCAAAATAGGTGGGCGTTTCCTCCGGCTCGCTGACGCCCGTACCTACGAAGGTGGCGTCGCCCAGATGGGACTCGTCCCGATCCTCCTGCACGTCGGTGCCTGCCGACAAGGAAGGCGATTCCGCCAGATAGAAATTGAGATACACCGCCAAACCCAAAGCGCCCACCAGCGCCACCAACATCAGTTGCTTCTTTTTGAAAAACGATTTCATCCTCTTGCCTCCTGCTATCATTTACTCAGACTGAACTACGCACACGCGGCGCTCGGAGATGTGAAAGGCGGTGCTCACCACCTGAATCACACGCTGCTGTACGGCGGTATTACCGCCGCCGTCGCACACCACCACCACACCCTTCACCGTGGGCTGAATACGGGTGAGCAGCAACCCAACGGGACCGTTAGCTGTGTCCACCGTCAGGTATTGCTCGCTTTGAGAGACGGAGCCGTCCGCACCCGTAGCGGATACCGTATCAGCGGCATACACCGCCTGTGTGTCGCTCTCCAGTGTCACCATCACGCGACAGCCGCCCACGCCCTCCACTTGGCGCAGGAGGGCGGTGATACGCCCCTCCAGCGCCTGCTCCACCTGGCTTGCGGTGAGGGTGACGGCGGTGTGTGACGGCTCCTCTCGGGCAGGCCACAATTCCGACACGCCGATGAGAATAATGCCTGCCACACCCAGCCACAGAAGAATGCGCACCGTTTTATCCTTATGCAGCCATCCCTCTTTGAGCCGTTGCCACCATTTGGCTATTCCCTCTCCTGCCATACCGCCACCTCCACCGTCGTGCCCAACCGTTTCTCCGCCACCTGACGCACCGCCGTGGCACGGCGTGCCACGGCCTCGTCCACGTACAGGGTGATTCGTCCCATACTTATGCTGCCGTCGGCAGCAATATCCATATCCGCCTCTACTTTCTTTGCTGACCAGCCGTAGCCGTCCAACGCCTGATTTACCATCGCAAGCAAGGTGTCGTTCACCTGCAGTTGCATTTGTTCCTGCATTTGTGCCGTCAATTGCTCTTTATTTAGTGTGTTTTCGACTGTAAAGTCAGGCAGCTTTACGCCTGTAGAAACCTTGAAAACAGGGGATATCAGCACGCACAGGAACAAACAGGGCAGCAACATCCGCCCCTGCTCGCCCAAACGATTATCGGGGAATAGCTGGCGCAAAAGGGTGCACAAAATCGCCGCCGCACACACCGCAATCGCCCATTCTCTTATTCCATCCACGCCATCACCGCCCCACGAACACCACCACGGAGGTGGAGAGAATCATCAGAAGTGCAAACACCGCCAGCACCGCAATCAGCACCTTCACCGCACCTGCCGCCGTGCGGCACAGGGTGTCCAGCGGTGCCAAGCCGAACAGGGCGGCGGTGCCGCCTGCCAGTTGCAAGCCCACGCTCCAACACACGCAAGAAAAGAGGGGCGGCAACACAATCAGCACCACCGACAGCACGCCGAAAGCGCCTACGGTGGAGCGGAGCAATCCGCCGCACCCCACTACGGTGTTGTAGGCTTCGCTGAGCACGCCGCCCACCACCGGCACGAAACTGGACAGTGAAAACTTCACCACCCGACTGCTAAGGCTATCCCCTGCCGCCGCCACCATCTGCTGTAGAGACAACAACCCCGAAAACAAGGTGGAGGACAAGCCCATCAGCCACAAAATCACCTTATGTAACGCGCCGCTGATACGGTCGAGGCAGAACCCTTCGCTCACCGCACCCACGCACCCAAGGCCTAAAGAAACCAGCAAAATGGGCAACACGATAGTCCGCACCAACCACAATAGGATCTGTACCGCCAACAGTAACGTAGTTTGATAGGATGCGGCGCCTACGGCCTGTCCGCCGGTAAAAAGCACCGCGCCGTAGACCGGCACGAAGGCGGTGAGAAACACCGTCACCTGCTCCACCGCCGCCCATACGGTGGAAAACAGCGCCAATAGGGGCACCAGCACCGCACCGCCTGCGGACAACACCGCTACACCCTGATAGGTGCGGCGCAGAGAGGTGCTTCCTATCCCGCCCTCCAGACCGCTAAACAGCGCACACAGCAGAATCACACCCAGTAGCATACCGATGGTGGCCTTCGGCCCTGTCGCCTGAGCGGAGAGCAAATCCGCCAGCATTTGCGCCGTCTGCCCCAACCCCAAATCGGTATAGGCCGACGGGTCGAGGGAAGTCAGCCCCATCTCCTCCAGCAAAGCCTGAACGTTTTCCGGCAGACGGTCAGGCAAATCTGCCGCTCCGCTTGCCTCCATCTGCTGCGCGTAGGTTTCCCACCAATCTTGCATCATCCCGTCACCGCCTGTCCGTTTACCACCCCCACAATCAGGGTGAGAATTTGCTCGTACAGCGGCACCGCCAAGAGAAGCAACAGAATCCGACCCGTCAATTCCGCCTTGCCGGCCAGCGCCGTATCCCCTGCGTCACGGCAGGTATCCGCCGCCAGCCCCGTCACCAAGCAAATGCCTGCGCCACGCAGTACCACAGCCAAATAGCCCTCTCCCACACCGCCCACGGCGGTGAGGCGGCGCAGAGCCTCCATCAAGGGGGATAACTGCCCCAGCAGCACGCCGAGGGTCAGCGCCCCTGCCACAAGACTCAGGCAGGCGGCCAGTTCGGGGCGGCCGGGGCGCAATACCGCCGACAACAAAGCACCGCACAACAGCAAGCCCACCGCCGTCACCAATAACTGTGTGTGGGTCATAGGCCAAACACCGACTTAACGGTGGCGAACAGGTCGCTGATTTGCACCACCACCATGGACAGCACCACGATGAGGCCTGCAAGGGTCAACAACATACCTTGCTCTTCCCTGCCTGAGCGAATCAGCAATTGATTGAGCACCGACACGATGATGCCGATGGCGGCGATTTTGAAAATCAAATCCACATCCATAGCTTTGCTCCTTACATCAACAATAACGCCACGGCGATCCCTGCGGTAAAACCTAACACGCGATAGACGCGCCCTTTTTCCGCATAGGTGCGGCGTGCCTCCTCCTCCCCTGCGGTCAGCAGGGTACGGTAGTATTCCACGTGTGCCTGCTGGCCGTCTAAATCGGTGCGGCCGCACCCGACAGCGAATTCCAGCAGGATACTGCGGTTTTCCGCCGTTAGGAGTCCCTCTCCCTCTGCCTTATCTACGGCGGCGGAAAAGGCGGTTGCAAAGTCGGTCTGCGCCAACCCCTGCGCCGTATCCTGCACCAAAGGGAATGCGGCAAAAGCCTCACTCTGCGCCAATCGTTGCCACAGGTCGGACATCGGCCGTGCCGTATAATTCATCTCCTGCCAAAGCGCCTGCAACAGCCGTCCGCAGGTCTCCAAAAAGGTCACTCTCTGCCGCAAACGGGCCGCCATATACCAGCCCATCCCCGTCCCTGCCGCTATCAGCAACAGGCCGCCAATCCACCCCATAGGGCGTCACCTCCGGTATGGTACACGCTCGGATTTCACCCGGCGCTTCTCTCCCACGCAAAAATACCCACCGCTCAAACACACGGCGGCGGGTAAGAGACTGCACGAAGGGTTGCCGCGCCATCTCCTGCGGCGCATAGCCGTGCATGGAGGCAATCACCGCCACGCCGCCGTGGGCGCCATCCGCCACCGCCTCTATCTCTGCGCCATCCCCCAATTCGTCCAACAATACGCAGTCCGGCGCCAGACAGCGCACCGCCTGCCGCACGCCCTGCGCCTTGGGATAGCCTTTGAGCAGGTCACAGCCGCTCAATCCCAAGGACAATTCCCCACGCTCGTCCACCACCGCCACTCGATAGCGGCGGGCGGCCAACTGTGCCGCCAAATCCCGTAGCAGGGTGGTTTTTCCGCAGGAGGGCGGCCCCACCAGCAGGGTGCTGACGGGTCGCCCATCGGGCAACACGTAGGGCAACAGCGGACGGGCGCACCCTGCCACCTGCCGTGGCAGACGGATACACAGCGCCGTCACCTGCCGCACCGTATGCACCGCCCCGTCACGGGTGACGGCGGTGCCTGCCACGCCCACACGGATGCCGCCCGACACCGCTAAATAGCCCTGCGCCAACTCCCACTGATGGGCGTAGACGGAATGGTCGCAGAAAGCGAGAAAGCACGCTTCCAAGCGGTGGGCATCGCAGAAAAAGCCGTCGGGAGACGGCAAGTAGGACACGCCCTGCGCCGTCAAATAGCGCTCCCCTTGGGGCAGAGACACCGTCACAGGACAGTCGGCACGCAGACGCACCTCCTGCACGCACTCCCCTATCGAAGGCGGCAGCTGCGCCAGCGCATTCACCCATTCCTGCGGCAAATACGACCGCAATACGTCCCAGTTTGTCACGCCTGTCCTCACCTCTTGTCCATCTATATGCCCTGGGCGGTGAGAATAGAACAAAAAACGGCCTGCCTTTACGGCAGACCGTTTTTCTCACTCTTCTTCGGTGGTTAATTCGTAGGGGCGGCAGGCGCAAGCACCGCAGTAAATACAGGACACTTCGGTGCGGTTGAGTTCATACGTCTGCCCACAAGATTCACAATAAAAAATCATTTTCTCTCCTTAATTCAGCACGGCAAAGCCGACGTTGAGGTACAGCGCAAACAGACACCACAGCAGATAGGGCACGAGCAGCCATCCTGCGACGGTGTTGACGGCACGAAAACGCCGCCAGGTAGCCAGCACCGCCACAACCAACAGCGCCAGCCATACCGCCGCCACCGTAATCCACTCCAGGCGGAAGAACAGCAGAGGCCACAGCACGTTAATACCCAACTGGATATAATAGAGCCACAGCGCGCCGTCACGGTCCACATCCTCGGTGCGTGCCACCAAGCCGGCCGCCACGCCCATCAGGATATACAGCACCGTCCACACCACGGGGAAGACCCAGCCGGGCGGCGCCCACGGCGGTGGTGTCAGCCGCTGATACAGCGAGGCGGTGTCGCCACCCAACAGCGAGGCCAAGCCGCCTGCCAGAAGTGCCAAAACTACCTGCAAAATGATGGTCTTGTATTTATCCCAAAAAGATTTCCAATCGGCCACGGAATATCACTCCTTACATCGTTGTGTTTCACCTATATGCGACGACTACTCTGTCCTATTCCATGGAAATCAGGCCAAAACTCACCTGCAACGCCTGATCCACCCGATTCATAGACACCTCGTCCAGCCGTCCCATCCGCTCACGCAGGCGTTGCTTGTCCAAGGTGCGAATCTGCTCCAGCAGCACGATAGAATCCTTGGCCAGACCGCTTCCTACCGCCTGCAGGCGGATGTGGGTGGGCAGGTCGGTCTTGTCCTTGCGGCTGGTGATGGCCGCCGCAATCACCGTAGGGCTGAAACGGTTGCCCACGTCGTTTTGCACGATGAGCACGGGGCGGATACCGCCCTGCTCCGACCCGACGACGGGGCTCAAATCGGCGTAATAAATATCGCCACGATGTACGTTCACACTCAGTCACCTCCTACACCCTCATTATGACCGCACCACATCTCGTTTATACAGCCATAATACGCACCATTGGACAAGGTGGTGATAAAAAAGAGCCTCGGTGAAATCACCGAGGCTCTCTCCCTTTTTACAGCGTGGTCACCTGCGAAAAAGTGACCTCCAATTGTTCGTCGGGCACCGACAAAGACAGCGGAAAACCCGAAACGGCGTCGCAGACGAGGGTGTAGGCTGTGCCGCCCACGTCGCCGTCTATGACGTAGTGCTCGCCCTCTTTCTTACCGCCCGACGGCTCCACCGCCGCCAGCACACGGGTAAGGCAACGAATGAGTCCGCCATCGGGCATACTGTCCTCCGACACCGTGATGGTCATACCACCCAGCCGCATCTGCATCTCGCTGCCGTTCCAACCGAGGGTGACGCCGTCCAGCGACTTCGGCAGGGCGAAAACCATATTCACCCGACCGTCTGCGGAGCAGGAAAACTGTCCTGCCACGTCCATCTCCTTGTAGCGGATGGTGGCCTGGGCGGTAAACCCGTCGGTGATGGGTTGGATGGTACTTTTCTTGCCACATCCACTCAGGCACAGCAATGCCGCCATCACCGCCGCCAATCTGACGTAAACACGCTTCATACGCAAGGCTCCCTATTTCTCAAATTGCAGAAACAGAGCCCCTAACTCCTCGATCAAATCCGTGGGCAGCATACCACGCTGAGAATACCGCAGGGCGGCGGCGTCGCCTGCCGCGCCGTGAATATATGCGCCGCACACGGCGGCGGCAAAGGGAGAGACACCCTGCGCCGCCAAACTGCCGATGATGCCTGCCAGCACGTCACCGCTACCACCGGTAGCCATACCGGGATTGCCCGTGGGATTCTCCATCACCTCGCCGTCGGGCGAGGCGATAATGGTGCGATGACCCTTGAGTACCACCACGGCGTCCACCTCCTGCGCCAACCGCAGGGCGGCACCCACACGGTCTGCCTGCACCTGTGCAATCGAGGTGCCCGTCAGCCGTGCCATCTCACCGGGGTGAGGGGTCAAAATCAGAGGAGCGATTCTCGTTTCCTCTGCCAATATATGCGGCGTGACGGCGTTTATGCCATCGGCGTCCAAAATCACGGGCGCCGTACTGTGGGCGAGAATCTGCCGCACCACAGCGGTCTGCCCCTCTCCACGGCCCATACCGCAACCGACCACCACGCCGTCGGCGGTGGTGAGAGATTCGATTAAAGCAGGTATGGCGGCGGCAGAGAAGCAGCCGTCCTGCTCCTCGACGGGCAGAAACACCGCCTCGGGGATCGCCTCCACCAGCAGAGGATACACGCTGTGCGGCACGGCGGCACGGAGCAGTCCCACGCCGCTGCGCAGGGCGCCACGGGCGCACAGCAGTGCCGCCCCTGCCATACCGTAGCTGCCGCAAACGGTGAGCAGTGTGCCGTAGGTGCCCTTGTGACTATCCGCCGCACGGGGCGGCAGATGGGCGGCTACGTATTCTCTTGTGGTGACGGTTGGTTTCATAGGTACTCTCCTATTCGAGTGGGATAAGGCTCCCTCTCCGAGGGAGCTGTCCAAGCGTATGCGAGGACTGAGGGAGTTTCTATCCGCTAAGTAACGAAAGAGGGACTTCCTCCGTCTTTCGCCGTCATTGAGCGAAAAAGCAGAAAATGTCGCACGGAGTCCGTGCGGCATTCTCATCAATCCTCCATATTGCGCTTGGCAGGGATGGTCACGCCTGCCTCACGGGCGGCACGGGCGGTATCCATCTGCACCAGCTTGGGCAAGCCCTCGTAGAAGGCACCCAGCACACGGTCATCGGGCTGAAAGATCACCAGCGTATCGCCGTTTTTCTTGCTGTGATAGGTGAAATACCACAGGCCGTCCTCGTCGAGAGAGGGCGCCGCCATCACGGTGCGCTGGAATTGACCCAACGGCTTTGCGGGATCATAGGGCGCCAGGGCACGGATCTTGCGCCCTGCCACCGAGACCAGACGGGCACGCTTGCGCCGTGCGATGATGGTGTCGATATCGATGTCACCATTGGTGACGCAATACTCAAACTCGATATTCTGGGTGGTAGCCAGCCACCACGCACCATAGGCGATACCCACGGTGGCGACAACAATCAGGCCGCCCAAAAATACAAGGGCCAGCACCTCCAGCACCAACGCCGCCACAATCACGGCGACGATGACGGCCCATTCCTTGCCACCCTTTTTCTTCTTCACGATTTGCTCAAAAAAAGAATCCATTTTTATTCCCCTTTCGCTGTTACCTGCCCATTATACACCCATTGTCACGGATTTTCAACGGCATTTGCAAAAATTCACAGATTTGTTTCTTTTTGCCCTCTCCATTGACAGAGGCGAGGGGCGTTTGGTATAATAACAGGGTTGAAAAGGAGCGTGTGGCTATGGATAAGAAAATTTTGCTCATCTACACCGGCGGCACCATCGGTATGGTGCGCACCGAGGCCGGCTATGCCCCCAAGGCAGGGTATCTGCGCAATTTCTTGCTGAGCATTCCTGCGCTGGGCGACCCTTCCATGCCCCAGTGGGAATTGCTGGAGCTGGATCCTCTACTGGACTCCTCCAATATGACGGTGCTGGACTGGAACCGTATCGGCCGTATCATCGAGGAGCACTACGACGCCTTCGACGGCTTCGTGATCCTCCACGGCACCGACACCATGGCCTACACCGCCTCTGCCCTCTCCTTCTCACTGGAAAATCTGGACAAACCCGTGGTCATCACCGGCTCCCAGATTCCGCTGTTTGAGGTGCGCAACGACGGTCTGGACAATCTGCTGACCGCTATGATGATCGCCGCCGAGGGTCGCGTTCACGAGGTGGCGCTGTGCTTCTCCAATAAGCTCATGCGCGGCAACCGCAGTGTCAAAACCAGCGCTACCGACCTGTACGCCTTCTCCTCCCCCAACTATCCGGCGCTGGCAGACGTGGGCACCAGTATTCAGTACAACAATATGATTCCGCAGCGCAAGCCCAAAGGGGCGTTTCGCGTGCAGGAGCTGAAAAAGATCCCCATCGGTATTATTAAAGTGTTCCCCGGCATTCAGTTTGAGCTGTTTGAGGAGATCATGTCCGAGTCGCTCAAGGGTATCGTGCTGGAGACCTTTGGTGCGGGCAACATCCCCGGCACCGCCGACGCCATCCTGCCCATCGTGCGCAAGGCGCGGGACAACGGCACCGTACTGGTGATCTGCTCCCAGTGCCTGAAAGGGTCGGTGTCTCTGGGCACCTACGAGACCAGTGCCGCCCTAAAAGAGGCAGGCGCAGTATGTGCCTACGATATGACCACCGAGGCGGCGGTGGCGAAGCTCTACTATCTCTTCAGCTGCGGCTATGACGCCGACACCGTCAAAGCCAAGATGGAAGAGGATTTGGTAGGCGAATTGAGTAAGTGAAGAGAAAGAGCCTGTGGCATCGCCACAGGCTCTTTTTTTATTCTTCCACGATAATGCCGTCGGGGATGGTGACGACAGGCTCTTTGCCCTCTTGCATCTCGATACGGATGGTGCCGTAAGGGGTGGGAATCTCCACGTTGGCGTGGGCGAAGCCCAACAGGTCGGGATTGAGGCGGATACGCTTGTAGCCGGGCTCCAAAATCTCCAGGCCGGACAGCACCATAGGCAGATGGTAAAGCGGTGTGCCGCCCCAGCCGTGGCTGTGGTCAAAGCCGTAGTTTTCCTGATAAATGAAGCCTTCGGGTAAGCCCTTGGGGCAGTCGAGGATCGGCTTTTTCCACATATCCAAAATCTCACGGGAGAAGCGATGGGTCAGGCCCGTTTTCCGCACCGCCTCCAACACGAAATGGGCGAAATAAGGCTGGAAATAGCCGAGAGAATCGTCCTCTAAGGTACGGGTGAGCAGGTCGGCAGGGTTGTCGTGAATGCCAAACAGCGCCGCCAACACGTTGGAGTGCAGGCGGTAATACCGCTTCTCCACGTTCTGGGGCAACCACCAGCCGTCACCGTAACGAGAGGGGGTATTGAGACCCTCAAAGTACAGTTCTCGCTCGGGGTCGTACAGCAGAGCGTTGATGGCGGTTTTTAGGGCGGCGGCACGGCTGCGGTACAGCTCTGCCTTGGCGGTATCGCCTAAAACATCGTAGATTTTGGCGCCATAGGTGAGGCCGCCGTAGTAGAACATACTGAGATAGGTCTGTCCCAGCGCCTTGGGCGGACGATGGAGGGTCATACCGTCCACAATCACCCAGTCCACAAACATAAAGGAGGGCGGATTCTCTACAATGCCGCTATCGTCCACGTAGGTATGCATACGCTCCAAGAGCAACTCCAGTGCGTCCGCACACTGCCGCAACAGGTCGGTGTGGCCGGTAAAGCGGTAAAGGTCGTACAGCATCATCACCCAAATCATACTGTAGGTGGTGTGGAACATCACGCCCTCTTTGACACGCAGGATGTCGGCGGTGCGCAGCACATCAAACTCCGCCAAGCGCAGATCGCCGTAGGACAGGGCGGTCATCATCGCCTCTACGTAGTAGTCGCCGGTGCAGGCCAGCGGCTCACAATGAAGGGTGCTCTCCGACTCGAACATCTGCATACACTGCTTGAGGGTGTGGCGGCAGACGTCCAGCACCAGATTCAACTCCTCGTCGGAGGTCTCGGTCATGGCGCAACCCGTGATGGGGAAATGGGTCTCCAGCATAGACAGAGTGACCTCGGCAGGGGTATCGCCTTTATTCTCGGCGATGACGTGATAGCCACCGATACTGCGAATACCGGGGCTGATGTACTCGGTGTCACAGGTGAAGGTGAGGTGCTCGGTGGCCTCCACCTTCTCAGTCTCCCGCATTTGCACCATCAGGTGCAGAGGGCTTTTCGTCTTGACCAGCAGATGAATAAAGCAGGAGTAAATGCGAGGATATTCAAAATCGAACTCCTGTGTCGCGCCTGCCGCCACGGTGAAGGTGTTGGCGCCGATGTCCTCCTCGGTACGGGGCGGAATGGGAGCAGGAGTGGCGTGCCAGATGTTTTCAATCGGCACGGCATTGGAAAAAGCGTCCACAGGCTGACCGCCATCGTAGCAATCGGGGGCGGTGTAGGCGTGATTTTTACGGCACAGCCAAGTGGAATCGGTGGTGATTTCCTGGGTGGTGCCGTCGGCAAACTCCACCACGCCGTACAGCATAAAGCCGCCGTGACCCTTGGAGAATTCATTGATACGCACCGGCATCATCTTCACCCACGCGTGGAAATCCAAGGTGTTCCCCTCGGGATACACCTCGGAGGTGAAGGTGAAATGGGTGGGCCAAGGCTTCTCGTTATCAATGAAGAAGTCGCCACCCACGTTGGCAGGGCCGGTGGCAACGAAAGCGCCGTTGCAGTAAAGGCGGAACTCCGTATCGCCGCTGTAAGTGAGGGTTGCTTTGCGAATTTTTTGTGTAAAGGTATAAGACTTTACAAACTCGCAAACCGCATAATCACTGGGTTTCTTGTCACAGAAGCCGTTGTAAACGGTGGTCTGTGCGTCCGGGTAGCGGATGGGGTCCAGCCAGATCCAATTCTGTTTCATAAGCGCTTCGCCTCCATTAAAAGGACATATTTTTAATGAAATGTTCGGTGAAATAGGGGTCGGTTGCCAGTTCGACAACCTGTATTTTTTCCGTCAAAGCGGTCAACCGCCGTCGGGCGTGGGAGTCCAGCAGCAGTGCTGTTGCGCCGTCTAAGGCGGCGTTACCCACCGGCTGAATGCGTGCCGCCAAGCCGTGGGGAATCAGGCCGATGGCGGCGGCGTTGCGCCCGTTGAGGCGGCTACCAAAGCCGCCTGCGGTGTACAAGGCGGTCACCTCGTCGGCGGCGAGGTCGGCGTGGTGCAACAGGGTTTGCAAGCCGGCACTAACCGCCGCTTTGGCCTGTTGCAGGGCACGGATGTCCTCCTGGGTGAGGGTGATACCATCGCCCAAAGCTACGGCGCTTTCCAAACGGCCGCTGGCGTCCATCTCCTCCATAGCCAGCAGGCCGGCGGAGGCGTCCACAAGGCCGCTGCCGCAGATACCTTTCGCCTTACCGCCGCCGATGGTGTGGGATAACAGGCGACCATTCATCGGCGTCACCTCGTCAATCGCGCCGATTACGGCAGGCATACCGCAGGAAATGCCCACGCCCTCAAAGGCAGGGCCTGCGGCGGTGGAACAAGCCAAAATCGCGCTATTATGGGACAGCATCATCTCGCCATTGGTGCCCATATCCGCCAGCAAGGCGGTGGCGGTGCCGTCTAAATCGCAGGCAAAGGCGGCGCACAGGGCGTCTGCGCCGATAAAGGCGGCGGCGCAGGGCGGCAGATACACCGCCCGATTGGGTGCCAACGCAGAAAGGCCCAACTCGGCCGCTCTGCGCACCTCGCCAAAGGCAGAGGGTAGCGCAAAAGGCGCGTGGGCAAGCGGTGTGGAGTCGGTGGCGGTGAAAAGACACAGCATAGCCGTATTGCCCGTAATCACCACGCCATCAATAGCGGCAGGTGCAATCCCTGCCGCAGTCGCCAAGCGGCTCAAAAGGCCGTTTACGGCGGTTTGGAGAGGAGTGGTGAGGTCCTGCCCCTCCCCTGCCGCCTGTATGCGGGAAAGCACGTCGGCACCAAAGGCGATTTGCGGATTGGCGCAGCCCTCCTGCGCCAGCAGGCGGCCCTTGGTGTCGTACAGCCGTGCGGCCAGGGTGGTGGTGCCGATATCCACCGCCGCACCATAGGCGGCGAAGGTGGGCGAAACAGCGCCGACCTCGCTCTTGCCGTCGGTCGCCACCGCCATCACCGAATCGGTGGACAAGGTGACTCGGCACTCACCCTCGATTCGTGCGCAACAGGATAGGCGCATACCGTCTGCAATCTCAAAAGCGGTGAGATGTCTCTCCTCCTCCGCCGACAGCGGACTGAGAGCACCGACGGCGTGAACACGGCACTTGCCGCACACACCCTTGCCACCGCAAGGATGGGGTGCGTGGGAAAGCACCTCACTGAGACGAGTACCCACGGCCACCTGCTGCGGCACACCGTTAATCCATATCGTTGCCATACCACGCACCTCCTTTCTTCTCTCCCATTCTACACCGAAACCGACGAAATGTAAAGAAAAAGAAAACCGACGAAGCGGAGTTTCCGCTTCGTCGGTTTTGGGAATCAGATTAGGCGTTGAGCAGTTTCTGCAACATACCCAAGTCGCGGTTGTTGATCTTGCCGTCGCCGGTCAGATCGGCAGCCAGTTCATCCACGGTCACATCGGAGCCGTTGAGGAACTTCTGCAGGATACCCAGGTCGCGGTTGTTGACGCTACCGTCACCGTTGGCGTCGCCGGGGATCACGTCGGGCTCCTCCTTGGCAACCTTGGTGACCACGACGTCGTCCAGCCAAATGATCTGGCCGTCGGCGGCATAGCCGGCGTTCTGGAACATAAACACCAAAGAGGTGTTGTCGCCGGAGTTGAGGGTAAACTCGTAATCTGCCCATTCGGTGGTCAGATTCGCGTCGCCCTGTGCCACGTCGCCGCTCCAATCGGCCTTGTGGAACTTAGTCCACATCGTACCGTTTTTGGCAGCCTTCGCTTTGAAGGTGACGTTGTAGTCGGTGTTCTTCTCTACATTGATATAGCGGTAAATATTGGCCCAATCGGCAGTGGCCTCAAACTTGGCGGAATACCAACCGGAAATGTACTCCATATCGTCCGCGGACAGACCGGAGGTGGAGCTCCAGTCGTCCATATCGCCGTCCTCGAAGGTGCTGAACAGCACCAGCTCCTTGGAAGCGATGGTCAGGACGGTGTCCAAGCCGAGCGACTCCCAAGTATCCTCATCGACGGCGGGATAAATCTCCACGCTGATGGTCTCGCCGGCGGTGACGGACATCATCATAGAAGATGCGCCCTCCTGCAGGTAGGTGAAATCGGCGTAGTCGGCATCCGCCATAGCCAAGTAGTTGATACCATCGACGGAGGCGGGAGTCATAATCAGCAGGCCGTCGGACTCGACAACGTAGCTATAATAGTATCCGGAGACGCCCGTGGGGATAGAAATGACATTGTCACCCTTCTCCAGAACGATGGGATTCTCTTCGGTGCCGGCGGCATAGATCATCTCAAAGGCGACCTCGTTGGCAACGGCAGAGGACAGAACCAGCTCGATAACCCAGTTAGAGCTATCCAGCACGCAGGTCAGCACGCCGCCCTCGGAGGCGTACTCAACGCCATCCACCAGAGCGGTAAACTCGGCGCCGGCCACAGACTCGATGGTCAGAGTGTTGCCGGTGAAGGAGCCGTCCAAATTGATATACAGATCCTCGCCGGCCTCAATGGCATAGATCTGAGACAGCTCATCGGTGCCCACCCAAATGGGGTTGGCGGCGGTACCTGCCTTGGGCGGAGTCACGTTGAACACCACGTCGCCGGTGACACCGACGGGAGTGATGACCACGTAGACGGGCATATAGCTCTCCAAAGCCACGGTAGCAGAGCCATTCTCCAGGGGGATGGGCGTGCCGCCCTCAGCAGGAGAGGCATCGGCAAAGATCGTGATCTGGAAATCCTCACCCTGCTCGGTGGAGAAGGTGTAATCGCCGTTACTCATGGGCACGTAGATAGCCACGTAATCCATAATGTTGGCAGGGATGGAGATGGCATTCTCGCCATCCATCAGCTCTGCAGGATTCTCCAGAGAGCCGGCAGGCTCGCTGTGGGTCAGCATCACGTCGATGGCCTCATCGGTGCCGTTGGTATAGCCAACAATACCGGGGCTCATCATGGTGAAATTGAAGGTGGCGACCAGTGCGCCCCACAGGTCGGGTTGGTCGTAGACCGCACCGTCCACCGTGATGGCGGTCAGGCCGTAGCCCTCAACCGTCCAGCCGTTGAACACAGCCGCGTTGTACTGATAGTACACGGTGGTGTTCGCAGGAATGGTGATAAAACTAGGGGCAGTCATGGGGTTTGCAACGTAGTAGGGGTTTGCCTGCGAGCCGTCGGGCTCGTCAGCCATGACAGGGATGGCGCAGATCATCGTGACCAGCATCATCAGAGCCATAACCAAAGACAGAGTCTTTTTCATAGAGTTTCCTCCCAGAATAAATTGAAAATTGTTGCTCAAAACAATTTACATAGAAATTGTAACATAGTGTTGTGGGAAATGCAAACCTTTTATGTTTCTAAAACGAGATTTTTTGGGCACTATTAATTACTAGTGCATAAAATGTGACGCAAAAATAGCAAAATGTTGCATAATCAACGGCAGGGCGCAGATCCGTACGTGCCAAAAATGAAAAGCACCGTAAAAGCGGCGTTAGAAACGTGTTAGAAAAACAACTTTAGGGGAACAGGGCAAAAAAAAAAAAAAAAAAAAAAAAAAAAAAAAAAAAAAAAAAAACCAGCCACCGCAAAAGCGGTGACTGTTTCTTTAGTGCGAAAGACTACCTAAACGGAGCAAAATTGAGGTAAAAAAGACTAAAAGTATGAAGCGCTATCTATTCGATAAATTGAAATCGGCTTACTCAATCTCTGTGCGGATGGTAAACACATCA
>JAZPZT010000105.1:0-9763 GCA_045544815.1 Acutalibacteraceae bacterium
CCGTGTGGACAGCGGCTTTTGTTATGCTTTGGTTTAGGATTATACAGCGCCCTGAGCCAGCATGGCCTCGGCAACCTTCTCAAAGCCGGCCAGGTTCGCACCGGCTACCAGGTCACCCTCCATGCCGTACTTCTTAGCGGCGTTGTAGGAGTTCCAGTAGATGTTGTACATGATCTGCTTGAGCTTAGCATCCACTTCCTCAGCGGTCCAGCTGTAGCGCATAGAGTTCTGGCTCATCTCCAGACCGGAGACGGCCACGCCGCCGGCGTTAACCGCCTTAGAGGGAGCGACGATGACGCCGTTCGCCTTCAGATAGGCCATAGCCTCGTTGGTGGTGGGCATATTGGAAACCTCGACGTAATACTTCACGCCGTTGGCCACAATCTGCTCCGCCTCGGCCATGCCAACCTCGTTCTGGGTGGCGCAGGGCATCAGAATGTCGGCCTGCACGCCCCAGGGCTTCTGACCCTCGAAGTAGGGCACGCCGAACTTGTCAGCATAATCCTTCACCTTGTCGCGGCCGGAGGAACGCATCTCCAGCATAAAGGCGATCTTCTCCTCGGTGCAGATACCGTCGGCATCGTAGACGTAGCCGTCGGGACCGGAGATGGTGACCACCTTGCCGCCCAGCTCGGTGACCTTCTTGACAGTACCCCAAGCCACGTTGCCGAAGCCGGAGACGGCGAAGGTCTTGCCCTTGATGGTGTCGCCGAAGGATTTCAGCATTTCGTCGGTGTAGTACACGGCGCCGAAGCCGGTGGCCTCGGGACGGATCAGAGAGCCGCCGTAGGGCAGACCCTTACCGGTCAGCACGCCCTCGTAGCGGTTGACCAGACGCTTGTACTGGCCGAACATATAGCCGATCTCACGAGCACCCACGCCCAAATCGCCGGCGGGCACGTCGGTGTCGGGGCCGACGTGACGGAACAATTCGGTCATAAAGCTCTGGCAGAAAGCCATAATCTCCTTGTCGCTCTTACCACGGGGATCGAAGTCGGAGCCGCCCTTGCCGCCGCCCATGGGCAGGCTGGTCAGGGAGTTCTTGAAGGTCTGCTCGAAGCCCAAGAACTTGATAATGCTCAGGTTGACGGAGGGATGGAAGCGCAGGCCGCCCTTGTAGGGGCCGATGGCGCTGTTGAACTGCACGCGGTAGCCGCGGTTGACCTGAATCTTGCCGTTGTCGTCCACCCAGGGCACACGGAAGATGATGACACGCTCAGGCTCTACCAAACGCTCCAGCAGAGAAGCCTCCTCGTATTTGGGATTGGCGTCGATGATGGGGCGCAGGGTGCCCAGCACCTCCTCTGCGGTCTGCAGGAACTCGGGCTGGTCCTTGTAACGCTCCTTCAGGTCGGCCAATACACGATCGATGTAAGACATAATAACAACTCCTTTGTATAAGCAACCACTTCCATCAGCGGTTACGGATTAGGTCGAAAAACGCCTTCGTTTTTCAACGATGGTATCATTATAGCAGAAAAATCACGGTTTGCAAGAAATAATTGCTAAAATTTCATATTTTTTCACGCTTTCAAGCAAAAAAGTGGTAAAGCACGCAAAAATTGACGAAAGAGAGGGGAAGATGTTGCAAATCTGGGTGGTTGCCAAGGTCAAAAACAGGTGGTATAATAGGGGAAAGACCGAACGTAAAGGAGCGATTCCGTTGAGAATTATGGCTGTGGATTTGGGGCACGCCCGCACGGGTATTGCCGTCAGCGATATCGGCGAGCGATTGGCCTCTCCCGTGGGCACCATCACCGAATACGTGGATGAGCGCCTGCTGCCGAAAATTGCGGAGATTGCCAAGGAGCAGAGAGCCGAAATGATCGTGGTGGGCCACCCCAAGAATATGGACGGCAGCCGCGGCGAGGCGGCTCGCCGCGCCGAGGAGATCGCCGCCAAGCTGGGGGAGATGACCGGCCTGCCGGTGCAGTTGTGGGATGAGCGGATGACCACCGTCTCCGCCATCGGCTACCTGAATCAGACCGACGTTCGCGGCAAAAAGCGCAAGCAGGTGGTGGACACCGTAGCGGCCACCATTATTCTGCAGGATTTTTTGGATTCTCGGAAATAAAGACTGATTCAAAGACACCTTTCGGGGTGTCTTTTTTCTTTTGTCCTCCCTCACAAAACTATTGCCAAACACACTTTTTTATTATATAATCTACTATGTATAAGTATGTTAGATTGGAGGAGTATGTGTGTCCCAAACCTATTTGGATAACAGCGCCACCACACGGGTGTGTGAAGCGGCGGCTAAGGCCGCCTATCGGCTGATGACCGAGGTCTACGGCAATCCCAGCTCGCTCCATTCTTTGGGTTTTCGTGCGGAGCAGGAATTGACGGCGTCGCGCCGTCAGGCTGCCACCCTCATCGGGGCAGAGGAGGGAGAGATCACCTTCACCTCCGGCGGCACCGAGGCCAATAATCTCGCTATCTTCGGCGCTGTGGCCGCCCACTCCCACGACGGCCGCCACATCGTCACCACCGCCGTGGAGCACGCCTCTGTGGCGGCGTGTATCGACGCTTTGGAAAAAGAGGGATACACCGTTACACGGCTGATTCCCGATGAAAATGGTGCTATCCCCGCCGAGGCAATAGCCTCTGCCTGCCGTCCCGATACGGTGCTGGTGGCGGTGATGCTGGTGAATAATGAAATCGGCTCTCGATTTCCCATCGAGCAGGCGGTGCCTGCGATTCGTCGCATAGCGCCTAAGGCGCACATTCACTGCGATGCGGTGCAGGCGGCAGGCAAACTGCCCATCCGTGTCGGTCGCTGGGGTGTGGATTCTATGGCGGTCAGTGCCCACAAGATTCACGGACCTAAGGGCGTGGGCGCTTTGTATCTGCGAAAGGGCGCACGCATTCTGCCCCGTCAATTGGGCGGCAAGCAGGAGGGTGGCCTGCGCTGCGGCACCGAGGCTGCGCCTCTCATCGCCGCTTTCGGCGCGGCGATTGGAGAGTTGCCGCCCATCCCGAAGCAGATGGCTCACTACGACGCCTTGCGGCGGCACCTGCTCTCCCGTTTGGAGGACAACCCTGCGGTGCGTTTTCATCTGCCCACAGGTGGCGTACCCTACATCATCCATCTCTCTGTGCCGGGATATAAGAGTGAGACCTTGCTCCACTTCCTCGCACAGAAGGAAATATACGTATCCAGCGGCTCCGCTTGCTCTAAGGGAGCAAAGAGTCCCGTGCTGATGGCTATGGGCCTGCCTGCCGATGAGGTGGACGGCGCCCTGCGTGTGAGCCTGTGTCGGGACAATACGATAGAGGATATGGACCGCTTCGTCGACGGTCTGCTGGAGGCTGTGGAAAAATTAGCCAGAAAGGATAGAAGTTATGTCTGAGAATAAGCCGAATGGCATGCCTACCGAAGAAGAGGCAAAGGAATTATTTGAACTTCTGGACCGCTTGGGTCGCCGTGATGAGATCATCCGCCGCCAGCGCAGTGTACAGGGATTCACCGAGCCGACACCCGATTTGGTGGAGGATGACCCCGACGCACCCGATGAGGGCGCCCATCTGCTCATCGACCGCTTTCAGCCTGTGGCGATGAGCGAGGAGGACTTGCACGGCCTGCTGATTACCGGAGAGGATGACGACTCTGAGGACGAGGACGCTCCGATGCCTCCGCAGAAGCGCCGCAACCCCTTTGTGGCGCTGTGGGAGGGCTTTTTGGGCAACATTCCGCGCAAGGAGGATTCCACCGGCACCAAATTCCGCAAGGGTGGTTTTCTGTTCTCTCTGCTGGTGATGTTGGTGGCCATCGTCTATCTGATAGTAGATTTGCTGATTATTCCTGCACAGAACGATCGCCTGAAGGGTGAACTGATCGACCTGTACCATCCCGATCAGTCTCAGGTGGTGGTCAGAGACGACAATTATCCTGCCAATATGCTGGCTTCCTTTAAGGATTTGTACGACCGCAACAGCGACGTGCGCGGCTGGATTTCCTATCATTCCTCCGCACAAAAGGATTTCTTGGATATCGATTATCCCATCGTCTATCGTGACGTAGAGGATACCACCAATCCTTATCTCAAGATGGATTTTGACGGTAACAAGAATCGCAACGGCACGCTGTATTTCGACCAGAGCAGCCGCTTGGAGACGGCACGGGATAAGAATCGCGTGCTGGTGGTCTACGGCCACAATATGGCCAGCGGTCAGATGTTTGCCGGCCTCAATAAGTTCCTCGGCAGTGTCAACAACGCCCGTTCCGCCGCCACCCTGACTATGAGCACCCTCTTCCGTGAGGACGAGTATAAGGTATTTGCCGTGGTGCTGGTGGACGAGTCTGACGGCGTTAAGGAGCGTCGCTACAACGCTTGGGCCACCAGTTTCACCAGCGACGTGGCCTTCCTCGACCACATCGAGGCGGCTCGCGCTCGCTCCCTTTTTGATTATCCCGTGGACGTGGTGATGGACGACCAGATTTTGGTGCTGTCCACCTGCACGGGTAAGACCAGTGCCCACGTCAAAGACGGCCGCCTCATCGTGATGGCACGCCGTGTCCGTGACGGCGAATCCGCTACCGTGGACACCAAAGCCATCGTGAAAAACACGGACGTGATCATGCCCTATTATTGGTACATCAACCAAAACAAGAAGGTGCATCAGTATTACGTGGACGAGGGTGTGGACTATCCTGCGACGCCCAACCTGCCCACCTCCACCACCAAGCGGCCCAGCCAGAGCGGTACGACCTCTGCCACCACTACCACGACGGTAGAGGGCGTTGACGGCACCACCGCCGCCACCGGTAGCCAAAGCGGCACCACTGCGCCCACCACACAGCCCACGGTGGCTCCCTCCGGCAGTACCACGAGCACCAAGGGTGACGGCACCACCACCGTGACGGCAGGGGATACCACGGCTTCCACCACGAAGCCGACCACGGAATCTGCCGATCCGACCACGGGCGGCACCGAGGCGACCACCGCACCGACCACTGAGCCGACTACGGAATCTACCGAGCCGACTACGGAGACTACGGAGCCGACCGCCGAGCCGACCACTGAGCCGACTACCGAGGCTACCACTGAGAGTACCGAGCCTACCTCCGCACCCACGGAGGCTACTGAATCATAAGGAAGCGATACCTATGGAAGAAAAGTACATCCCTCAGGAGATTCTCCTGATTAAAAACGGTGAATTGGCGCTGAAAGGGCTCAATCGCCGCACCTTTGAAGAGGCGCTGATGAACAATCTGCGCTATCGTCTGCGCCACGCAGGTGATTTCACCCTGCGTAAGGCCCAGTCCACCATTTTCATTGAGCCGAAGAACGATTATGCCGATTTGGAGGAGGCCTGCGACGCCGTCTCCCGTGTGTTTGGTATCGCCGCCTTTTCCCGTGCTCGTGTGACGGTGAAGGATTTGGCCGCCATCCAGCAGGCCGCCGTGGAGTATCTGGGCGACCGTCTCGCCACCGCCAAGACCTTTAAGGTGGAGGCTAAACGTGCGGATAAATCCTTCCCCTACACCTCTCCCGAAATCAGCCGTGAGGTCGGCGGCTACGTCCTCAGCCATTATCATCACCTGAAGGTGGACGTCCACCATCCCGAGGTGCTGATTATGGTAGAGATTCGTGACTTCGGCGCCTACATCCATTCCACCCAGTTGCCCGGCGCAGGCGGTATGCCCGTGGGCACCGGCGGTAAGGCCGCCATTATGATTTCCGGCGGCATTGATAGCCCCGTGGCGGCCTATATGATGGCCAAGCGTGGTATCCAGCTCACCGCCATTCACTTTGCCTCGCCGCCCTACACCAGTGAGCGTGCGGAGCAAAAGGTGGTGGATTTGCTGGGTAAGGTGAGCCGCTATGCCGGCAATATGACCATGCATATCGTGCCTTTCACCCGCATTCAGGAGGAGATTCAGAAGAATTGCCCCGAGGAGTATTTCACCATCATTATGCGCCGCTTTATGATGCGTTTGGCGCAGTGGGTGGCTCGTGACGCCGATTGCGGCGCCCTGATTACCGGCGAGAGTTTGGGTCAGGTGGCCAGCCAGACCATCCCTGCCATGGCGGTGGTGGATTGCCTCGCCCATATGCCCGTATTCCGTCCTCTGATCGGTATGGATAAAGAGGAGATTGTCACCATCGCCCGAAAGATCGATACCTTCGAGTTGTCCATCCAGCCTTATGAGGACTGCTGCACCGTGTTTACGCCCCGTCATCCCAATACCCGCCCCAAGCGTCGCTTGGTGGAGGAGGCGGAGTCGGTGCTGGACGTGGAGGCGCTGATGAAGGATGCTTTAGAGGGTGTCCGCACCATCAAAATCTAATAGGGTAGAGAAACAAATCCACATCCCGCCTCAACGCGGTGGATTTTGGTTCTTTTCACCCTATGCGTTCTCGAAAGGCATTCAGCCTTTCTTCGCCCACATAGAATAAAAATCACTCAAAATCTCCTCGCGTTGAGGTCGAAGATTTTAGAAAGAAGAGGATTTTTGTTCTATCAAGGCATAAAACGCAGCGAATACTGTATGTATTCGCGAGTATTTTAACGACGATAGAGCAACAAATCCCTCTTTCTAAAACGGGTTTGGATTTGTCTCTCTACCCTTACAATGGAGGTCACCGTATGGAATTGCATAGCATTGCCGCCCGTGCGGTGGCTTTACTGAAAGAACAGGGGCTGACCGTGGCCACCGCCGAGTCCTGTACGGGTGGTATGATTGCCGCCGCTATTACGGATGTGGCAGGCGCCTCCCGTGTGTTTGGCACCGGCGTGGTCAGTTATTCCTGCGATTGTAAGAGAAAACTGCTCGGTGTTTCCGCCGACACGCTGGCGGCTGAGGGCGCCGTATGCGCCGCCACCGCCGCCCAAATGGCAGAGGGCGTCCGCCGCGCAGGGGATGCCGCTATCGGTGTGTCTGTCACCGGTGAGGCCGGCCCTGTGGCCGCCGAAAACCATCCCGTCGGCACCGTGTTTATCGGCCTTGCGGATGAGGGCGGCATCGTCACCGAGGAGCACCATTTTGCGGGCGACCGCACCGCCATCCGCCGTCAGGCGGCTATCGCCGTGCTGAGCCTGCTGATTCGCCGATTGGAGGGACGCCTATGCTGATTCTTGGTATCGACCCCGGTTACGCCATCATCGGCTGGGGCGTCATCCGCTACGAGCGAGGGCGCTATATCCCCGTGGATTTCGGCGCCATCACCACCGAGGCAGGTCTGCCTTTCAACCGCCGTCTGGAGATGATTTACGACCAATTGAGCGCTCTGCTGGACACCCATCATCCCGACGCTGTATCGGTGGAAAAACTGTATTTCCAGAACAACCAAAAGACCGCCATCGACGTGGCGCAGGCTCGCGGTGTGATTATGCTGGCCTTGCAAAAACATAACGTGCCGGTCTACGAATACACCCCCCTGCAGGTGAAATCCGCCGTCACCGGCTTCGGCCAGGCGCAGAAACCGCAGGTGATGGAGATGACCAAGCGGCTGCTGCGGCTCAAAGCCGTGCCTAAGCCGGACGACACCGCCGACGCGCTGGCGATTGCCATCTGCCACGCGCAATACGGCGGCACGGTGGTCAAACAATCCTTGCTCAAAGGAGGAGTATAAATGCTCTATTGTGTCAAAGGTGAACTGCTGAAATTAGAGCCGCGTATGGCGGTGGTGATGTGCGGCGGCGTCGGTTTTCGCCTGCAGATTACCATGAACACCGCCCGTCAAATGCCCTCCATCGGCTCTGAGGCTATGCTGTATACCGAGATGGTGGTTCGCGAGGACGCCATGGAACTGTTCGGCTTTGCCGACCAAAATGAACTGACCTGCTTCAAACAGCTCACCGCCATTTCGGGTGTCGGCCCGAAGGTGGGCATTTCCATCCTGTCGGAACTCACCCCCGAGCGTGTGGCGCTGGCGGTGGCGGCAGGGGACTATAAGGCGTTGACCAAGGCCGCGGGCGTTGGCCCGAAGCTGGCGCAGCGCATCGTGCTGGAGCTCAAAGACAAGGTGGGTGGCCTCGCCACCTCCGCCGCCGATATGGGCGGTATCTCCGCCCCTGCCGTAGGCGTCGTTTCCGCCGCAGGCAACGCTACCCAGGCTGTGGAGGCGCTGACCGTGCTGGGCTTTACCGCAGGCGAGGCATCCGCCGCTGTGGGTAAACTGGATTCTTCCCTACCTGTGGAAACTTTGGTGCGTGACGCTCTCAAACTTCTCGCAAGGAGAGGATAATATGTCCTACGACGTAATCATCGTGGGCGGTGGTGCGGCCGGTTTGGCCGCCGCCGTCTTTTTAGGGCGCTCGGCCAACGGGCGCCGTGTTGCGGTGCTGGAAAAGGGCCCTCGGGTGGGTAAAAAACTGATGGCCACGGGCAATGGCACCTGCAATCTCACCAACGTGAACGCCACCGCCGCCGATTACCACGGCGCACCTGCCTTGGCGCAGGCCGCTCTGGACGCCTTTTCGGTGGCGGATACCATAGCGTTTTTCACCGCCATCGGTGTGGATTGTGCCACCCGACCCGACGGTAAGGTGTATCCCTTATCCGAGCAGGCAGGCGCCGTGCTGGACGCCCTGCGGTATGAGGCGCAGGCACTGGGCGTGGAGATCCTCTGCGACCAAAAGGTCACCACCCTCAAGCAGCAGGGCGATGGGTGGCGTGTGGTGTGTGAAAACGCCGCCTACACCGCCCGACAGGTACTGGTGACGGTGGGCGGTGCCGCCGCCCCTGCTCTCGGCGGTTCTGCCGAAGGATACCGTTTGCTCACCGATTTGGGCTGTGCGAAAACGCCGCTGTTTCCCTCGATCGTGCAAATCCGCACCGCCACCGATTTTGTGCGGTCGGTGAAGGGCATTCGTGTGGATGCCGCCCTCTCTCTGCGTGTGGATGGCCGTCAAGCGGCTCGCAGTCAGGGTGAGGTGCTGTTTACCGACTACGGCCTGTCCGGCCCTGCGGTGATGTTTGTTTCTCGCCCCGTGGCGGATTGGGAGCGACAGAAAAAGGGCGTGTTCACCGCCCATCTGGATTTGCTTCCCGATTGGGATATGCCTACCCTCTGCGCGCGCATTCGTCAGCGCCGAGAGCTCAAGGGGCGCACGTTGGAGGATTTGCTGACGGGTCTGCTCCACAAGCGTGTGGGTCAGACCGTCCTGCGTGTGGCAGAGGTACTGCCCCTCACCCGTGAGGCGGCTTCGCTCACCGATGAGGAGTGCGTCCGTATTGCCGAGACGATCAAAAATTGGGTGTTGCCCGTCACGGGCACACAGGGCTTCGGTGGCGCACAGGTCACCGCAGGCGGTATCGCCGCCACCGAGATAGACCCCTCTACTTTTGCCGTAAAGCGCTATTTTGGCCTGTTTGCCGCAGGCGAGGTGTTGGACGTCGACGGCGATTGCGGCGGCTTTAACCTGCAATTTGCGTGGAGCAGCGCCTACGTAGCGGCAAAAGCGATGATTCATAACTGGTGAACAAGGAGGTGAGCGGTATGCTCCGTGTCACGGGGATTTCCCTGCCCCTATCCTATACGGAAGAGGATTTGCGGCGGTGTGCCGCTGACCGATTGGGGGTATCTCCCCATAAGATTCTGTCCCTGACTTTGCGCAAGCGGTCGGTGGACGCCCGCAAGAAAAACGACGTGCATTTTAACGCCACGGTGGAGGTGACGGTGGAGAATGAATCTACCGTTCTGCGCCGCTGTGAAAAGAGCGGCAAGGTGTCCCTCGTGGCGGACGCGCCCTACATCCTGCCCTCGTTGCCTACGGCACCCGACCTGCCGCCCGTGGTGGTGGGCAGCGGCCCTGC
>JAZPZT010000106.1:0-5736 GCA_045544815.1 Acutalibacteraceae bacterium
CCGCTGTGGACTAAGCCACAGCGGTCTTTTCATTTTTGCGAGCCGTTATCTCTCAGCTTGCTTTGAATTCACCGGATTCCGTACCAACCGTCAAAGAATACGTCTCCCCTTTGACCAGTTCAGGGCTGGAAAGGATAACCACTGCAAAATTCAGCTCAGGCGTATGCTGGATGATGGTTTTTCCGCTTTGGTCTTTCAGCACAATTTGCGTTCCTGCGCTTTGACCTCCCACACTTACGGCAATCACGCCTTGCTCAGAATCGCTAAAAGTCTGCGCCATTCCCGAAGCACCTGTGCCGATAAACGTACCACCGGTGATCGTAGCGCTCTTATCATAATCCAAGGTTGCGGTATCGCCCTGCGTGGGACCGACCACCACGGTGTAGCCGCCCGAAATCTCCAAAGTGCCGTTGGCATCTATACCATCACCGGAAGAGTTGATATGCAGATTTCCTCCTGAAATTTTGATGGTGCCATTGGAGTTTGAGGACATACCGCCACCGCCCATACCACCGCGACCACCACCGGGGCCACCGCCAAATGCGCCGTCACGGCCGCCGGTCGTCCCGCTTTGATCGGTACCACCGGCCGCATTCAGTCCATCATCACTGGCAACGAGTTGAACATCTCCACCCTGCACGTCAATGTGCAAGGCCTCCAAACCCTCATAGCTTTCGGAAATAGCAATCTTACCTGCCGTAATCGTTAACGTATCTTCCGCATGAATAGCGTCGTCGCCGGTCGCAATGGTGAAAATTCCACCGTTAATGATAACCGAAGCGTCGGAATGCACCGCATCATCGGCAGAATTTACGGTAATGTTACCATTGTCTATCAACAAACTGTTAGTGGCTTTCAAGCCCTTCATGCTGGTACTGCTCTCTTCTGTCGTTGTGTTGCTGCTCTGCATATCATTTGGGTATCTTCCGCCGTGTCCGCCGCCGCCGGGGCCACCGCCCATAAATCCACCGAAATTGTCCGAGGATGCCTTAGAGCCGTTTTCGCTTCCGCCGCCAACCAGCAGGTCGATCGTCCCACCTGCTATCTGCAAATAGGCTCCTGCGGCAATGCCGTCGCCTTCCGCTTCTGCCTTAATAGTGCCACTCGAAATATATACAAAGCCTTTTGTCGCATCCTCGCTGTTTTCGGCATGGATGGCATCCTTACCGGCATCAATGGTTAGGTTTGCATCAGAAATTCTCACGCTATCGTTGGCATCCAACCCATGCGAAGCAGAATTCACCGTGTAAGAGCCGCCGGTTATGACCAAATCGTCTTTGCATACAATACCGTGTCCTACGGGTGAAGTAACCGTCAAAGCGCCGGAACCGTTCAGCGTTAGGTCTTGCTTGGAGAACAGCGCAGCGTCAATGTTATTTTCGTCAATGGCAGTAAAGCTGCCGCCGTTAGCAAGGGTGTTTGCGGTCCCATCAGCCAGGGTAACAAACACCTTGTCAGCCTCCACAATATACAACGCCGCTGAGGTTTGGCTTGTGATATGCACACCGTTAAAAACCAACTGCAATTTAGCTGTGTCCGGAGCCCGAACAATCAACGTACCATCACTGAGTTCGCCGGAAATAACATAGGTAGCTTCCTCAGTAATGGTTACCGTAGCGCCGGAAATCTGAACCTTGTTGGAACTGGCAGTAGCCTTTGTACCATTCAGTTCGATGGTAATTGCCTCTTTTTCGTCATACGTGGTTCTGCTATCACGATCTGTAAACATATCGGCATCGGATTGAGCAAACTCAACGTCCACCGACGTGTTTCCCTCTCCATCTCCCGCATTATCAACAATGGGATCGGGGGCTTTCTTGCCACATCCTACCGGCAAAACCAGCATCAAAACGAGTAAGAGCGATACGATCTTCCTCATACAAACCTCCTATTACAATTCAGTGCCAACCGTTTCTTGTTTACTCACAACGATCTCCAAATTCCCGTTTCGGCAGCGGATCTTATCCAGCATTTCCTTTTCACGGGTCGCATCTCGAAGCGTCACGTTGTAAGTAAGTTTGAACATACTTCCCATATTGGTACTCTTGACACGAACCAAATCGTGAGAAAGGGTAAACTCGGAGAAAATATCGTCAAAAACGCCGGAATAGTCCAGATCCTCAGGGATGGTGATGGTGAGCGTTTTATAGACGGCGTCGTTCTTTTTGGTGCCAAAACTAAAGCGGTTATACAGCATAAACATTACGCACAAAACCAACGTAAACAGCAGGGCAAAGCCGAGGTATCCCATACCGGCTATCAAGCCCGCGCCCATGGCCAAAAACAAGGCGCAGATTTCCTTGGCCGTACCGGGAACCGAGCGAAAACGAACCAAACTGAAAGCACCTGCCACCGCCACGCCGGTTCCCACGTTGCCATTGACCATCATAATCACAACGCAGACAACCGCCGGCAACAAAGCCAACGTAATCACAAAACTTTTCGTGTAACGGGTGCGGTACATATAAGCCAATGCCATCAAAATACCGATCACGAGAGAAGCCCCCAGGCAAAGCAGAAAATCCGTCACACTGATAACCGTCGTGAGTTCCGTATCAAACAATCCTTTGAAAAGCTCATCCAACATCGCTCGTTACCTCCAACATATTATATGCATTGATCGCATGGGTTTTCGGAAAAATCAGCGTTCGGTACGCTGTTCCATATTTTGAGAAGGACGTTTTATAAATTTTCTCCTTAGATAACACCTCGGTCATCCAAAGAGGTATACCGCCGGAGCATTTAATCTCCATCAACACTTTTCCTTCGGGAAGAATGGGCGTTCCGTATACCTCCGAGGCGAGGGACAAATCCTCTTGTCTGCAAAGAATGGTATCGTCGAAAGTGACGCGAAAATCAGTACCATCTTTCGCATAATAAGCTTCCCGTTCATAAGAAAGAAACACAGTCGGATGCAAGGTGCCGTAGTAATCCAGAAAATAATCGATCTCGCGGGCAATCTGTGTTTCGGCGACGCTGTGCATTTCCCTTCCCAGCCAAGCAGTTGCCTCACTGTGGATTAGGGATATGCGTCGCTTATACACCACGTGCTTATATTTCTTTTTCAGTTCCACAAAAACGGTGCTGTCAGCAGAAGCCTTGCTGTAACTGCGAATGCGCAACTTTTCTTTGTAAATGGGTTTTTCTATGGAACGGCGAATCAGCAAATAGGTGTCTGTATCATAATAGAGATTGCGTATGGTAGTCCTGCCGTATTTATCCAGCTTCAAATGCGGCGCCATCGCAGTAAGCACACGTTCCTTTTGCTCGGTAGTCAGCAAATATTTCAATTCATATCGCTTGAATACGGTTTGATATGCCATAACATCCCCCTTCCATAAATGACCATACACAATATATCACATCGCTTTGAACAGATTTGTGTTGTTTTTGTAAACAAGTTCTAAAGAAAGATTGAAAAGACCGCTATGGGTTTCTCCACAGCGGTCTTTGCTTATTTCTTGATATCTTTCCAATAGGCGGCGAAGGCCTGCTCGGTCTTATTGTCGCCGGGGACGTAATAGACGGTGTCACGAATGGCGTCGGGCAGATATTGCTGTGCCACCCAATGATTGGGATAATCGTGGGGATACTCGTAGAATTGCCCCTTTTTCTCCACGTCGTCGCCGTCGTAGTGCTTATTCTGCAAAGTGCGCGGTACCGCACCGCTTCGTCCTGCCTGCACGTCCGCCATAGCACGATTGATAGCCTCGTACACCGCATTGGATTTGGGCGCCTGGCACACCAGCACCACCGCATTGGCCAACGGAATCCGCGCCTCGGGCAAACCTACCTGCAGGGCGGTATCCACCGCCGCCTTGTCGATGGGGATAATCTGGGGATAGGCCAAGCCCACGTCCTCGTTGGCGCACACCAACAGGCGACGGCAAGCGGAGGGCAGGTCCCCTGCCTCTAACAACCGTGCCAGATAGTGGAGTGCCGCATTGGGGTCGGAGCCACGCATAGACTTTTGATAGGCCGATACGATGTCGTAGTGGTCGTCACCCTCGCGGTCGTAGCGCATGGCGCTGCGCTGCGCCAACTGCTTGGCGGTGTCCAGCGTCACGGTGACGCTGCCGTCCGGCATAGTTTCGCCTGCCATCACGCAGAGCTCCACCGCATTCAACGACTTACGCACGTCGCCGCCACAGGAGCGGGCGATGTGCTCGCACACGCCCTCTTCCACCGTGATGGCGCTGCCACTTTCCTCCCGCAGGAAGGCAAAGCCACGCTCCACTGCCTTTTCGATGTCCTCCACCTCCACGGATTTGAATTCAAACACCGTGGATCGGCTCAGAATGGCGTTGTACACGTAGAAATAGGGATTCTCGGTGGTGGAAGCAATCAGGGTAATGCGCCCATTTTCGATATACTCCAGCAAGGTCTGCTGCTGGCGCTTGTTGAAATACTGAATCTCATCCAAATAGAGGAGAATGCCGTTCATACCGGCAAAGGTGTCCAGCTCCTCCACCACGGCCTTAATATCCGCCGTGGAAGCGGTGGTGCCGTTGAGCTTATGCAGGCGCATATCCGTCTGTTGGGCGATAATGCGTGCCACCGTGGTCTTACCCACACCCGAAGGTCCGTAGAAAATTAAATTGGGGATACGCCCCGACTCCATAATGTTACGCAGAGCTTTTCCCTCGCCAAGGATATGTTGCTGTCCCACCACCTCATCCAACGTAGACGGGCGAATGCGGTCAGCCAAAGGTGTATTCATCGGGTGATCCCTCCTTTCTCATATCTCTACTATCATACAAAGAAAACCGTCCTCTGTCAAGGTTTTCCCTCATTTGACACGCAAGTGGTTTCTGTGGTATGATGAAGGGAGAAAAAACGAAAGGAAGTGTTGGGATGACCAAAAAGCAGCGTGCCCTCGCCGCCGTAGAGGGACTGAAAGCACTCTATCCCGAAGCCATCTGCTCCCTGACGGCAGAGAATCCCTTGCAACTGCTGATTGCCGTCCGTCTGTCGGCTCAATGCACCGACGCACGGGTGAATTTGGTGACCCCTGCGCTGTTTGCCCGCTTCCCTACCCTGAATAGTTTGGCAGACGCCCAGCCCGAAGAAGTGGGCGAATACGTCCGCTCCTGCGGCCTGTACAAGACCAAGGCAAAGGATATCGTGATGATGTGCCGTATGCTCCGCGACGTGTACGGCGGAGAGATTCCCGACACAGTGGAGGAACTCACGAAACTCCCCGGCGTGGGGCGTAAGACCGCCAATTTGGTCTGTGGCGACGTCTACGGCAAACCTGCGGTGGTGGCAGACACCCACTGCATCCGCATTACGGGTCGCCTCGGCCTCACCGACGGTACCAAAGACCCATACAAGGTAGAAATGCAACTGCGAAACATCCTGCCGCCTGAGGAGAGCAACAATTTCTGCCACCGTCTAGTGCTGTTTGGTCGGGATATTTGCTCTGCACGCTCACCCAAATGCGGAGAATGTTTGCTGAATGAGGTGTGCAAGAATAAAGGAAAATAAGCGGTCGTCAATTTTCCCTTGCATTTTTAAAATCGGTATGCTATACTCTGCCTTGTTCCGATGTGCAGGGTTGGTATATCGGTATTACAGCGGCTTCCCAAGCCGTTAAGGCGGGTTCGACTCCCGTACCCTGCTCCAAAAAAGACAGTCACGCATCGGGTGGCTCACTTTTTTCGTAGTGGTATGCGGCGGAGAACCTGCTTAGTTTGCCGCAAGGCAAACTATAGAAGGATGCGAAGCATCCGACGG
>JAZPZT010000107.1:0-35134 GCA_045544815.1 Acutalibacteraceae bacterium
CCGCCTCAGGTTTTTGTATTAGAAAAAGGTCATCTGACTGGTATCGGGAATGGTATCCACCACACCTAAATCACGCAGAGACTGGAGCACTGCCTTAGTAATACCCGTACGGTGCTGCAGATCGTCGCAAGAGATGTAGGGATCGTTGGGATCTGCCTTCTCATACATACTTTTGGCCGCCGCCTCGCCTAATCCGGCGATAGCACTGAAGGGCAGACGAATCTTGCCGTCCTCCATTTTAAACTGATACCAATGGGATTTGTACAAATCCACAGGCAGGAATTCCACACCACGGAGCATAGCCTCGTACACCACGTGAAGCAGTTCGGCGGTATCCTGATCTTTCTGTGAGGCTTCCTTTCCCTGCTCACGGATACTATCCATTACAAACTTCACCTTTTCGATACCGCCCTGCACCGTCTCGGCGTCAAAATCACCACCACGGCCCGTTAGATACGCCGCATAATACTCGGCAGGATAATGCACCTTAAACCACGCCACACGAAGCGCCGCGATAACATAAGCCGCTGCGTGCGCTTTGGGGAACATATACTTAATCTTCATACAGGACTCGATATACCACTCCGGCACACCGTGTTCCCGCATAGCAGTCAAGTGCTCCTCGGTCAGCAGTTTCGTAGCCTTGCCCTTACGGACAATCTCCATAATCTTAAAGGCCATCTTGGGCGGCAATCCCTTATGCATTAGGTACACCATAATGCTGTCACGCATACCGATAACGGTGGAAATATCGCAGGTGCCTGCCTTAATCAAATCTTGCGCATTGCCCAACCACACGTCGGTGCCATGGGACAGACCCGAAATCTGCATCAAGTCGGCAAAGGTCTTCGGCTTACAATCCAACAACATCTGACGGGTAAAACCGGTGCCCATTTCGGGAATGGACAACGTGCCCGTCTCACAGCCCAACTGCTCCACCGTCAGGCCCAAGGCCTCAGGCGAGGTAAACAGGCTGTACACCGCAGGATCAGACATATCGATATCTTTAATCGAGATACCCGTATACTCCTCCAAATATTTGCAAATGGTAGGAATAACGTGACCCAAGTTATCCAATTTAAGGATCGTGTCGTGGATGGAGTGGAAATCGAAGTGAGTAGTGATGATACCCGAATCTACCTTACCGGCCGGGTGCTGTACGGGACAGAAATCCTCAATTTCATAATCGTCAGGCACGACAACCATGCCACCGGGGTGCTGACCCGTAGTGCGCTTAACACCGGTGCAACCGATGGCCAAGCGGTCCAACTCCGCAGGGCTGAACACCAGTCCTCGCTCCTCACCGTACTTTTTAACATAACCGAATGCGGTTTTATCCGCAATCGTGCCAATAGTACCGGCTTTAAACACATGGTCAAGACCAAACAGCGTTTCGGTATAGCGATGAGCACGGTTCTGATACTCACTGGCAAAGTTCAGGTCGATATCAGGCGATTTGTCGCCATCAAAACCAAGGAAAGTCTCAAAGGGAATCTCCTGGCCGTCACGACCCAGAGGCTTACCACATTTTGGACAATTCTTCGGCGGCAGATCAAAGCCGGAACCGACCTCGCCGTGAATGAAGAACTCGGAATACTTACACTCAGGATTACGGCACACGTAGTGAGGCTGCAAGGGATTCACCTCGGAAATACCCGCCAAGTGCGCTACAACCGAAGAGCCGACCGAGCCACGGCTACCAACCAAATAACCGTTGTCCACCGAGTTTTTCACCAATTTCTGCGCAATCATATACAACACGGCGAATCCATGCTTAACAATCGAACTCAGCTCTTTTTCCAAGCGAGTCGACACAATCTCTGGTACAGGGTCACCGTACAGTTCACGAGCCTTATCCCAACAAAGCTGCTGCAATTCCTCATCCGCACCGGCAATATGAGGCGGATAGGTACCAAAAGGAATGGGACGAATCTCCTCCACCATGTCAGCGATACGATTAGGATTCTCAATAACCACCTCACGTGCCTTTTTATCCCCTAAGTACGCAAACTCCTTCAACATTTCATCCGTGGTACGGAAATACAGCGGCGCCTGATTGTCCGCATCGTCAAAGCCCATACCGGCCATCAAAATGCGACGATAAATCTCGTCCTCCGGCTCCATAAAGTGCACATCACAGGTAGCACACACAGGCTTATTTAATGTCTCACCCAAGCGAATGATCGTGCGGTTGTGCTCTATTAACTCCGCCTCGCTTTGGCAGATAGGTGGCTCCATAGCGCCGCCCTTTCCCTTTGAGGGACGAAGCAGGAAACTATTGTTACCCAAAGGCTGGATTTCCAAGAAATCATAGAAAGAGGCGATGGTGCACAAGTCACCCCAAGGCTTATTCTCCAAAATAGCTCTGTAAAGTTCTCCAGCTTCACAGGCGCTACCAATGAGCAATCCCTCACGGTGCTGCTCTAACACAGAGCGAGGAATACGAGGGTGACGCTGATAGCACTCCAAATTAGAGTAAGACACCAACTTGTAGAGATTCTTCAAGCCAACCAGATTACGAGCAATCAGAATCATATGATGGGTACGTGCTTTTTTGGGATCCACTCCCGTCACGTGGGTATTCACCTGTTGCAGAGTCTCGATATGCTGATCAGACATATCCTTGAGAACGTGCTTGAAGATACCTGCCAGCACCGCCGCATCGTCGCAGGCACGGTGATGATTGAAAGGCGGCAATTTCAGATAATTTGCCACTGTATCCAGCTTGTAATTTTTTAGCCCACGATACAGAGAGCGACACAGAGGAATCGTATCCACTGAGGTAAACTCATACGGCATATTACACCGTTGTGCGGCCGCACGGATGAAGCCGGTATCAAATCCGGCATTGTGTGCCACCAACACTCGACAATCGCCGCAGAAGTCATAGAATGCCTGCAACGCCTCTTGCTCAGAGGGAGCATCCTTCACCATCGCATCGGTGATACCTGTCAATTCCACAATCTTAGGCGGAATAGGCATACCGGGATTGGCAAACGTATTGAAGGTGCCCTGTACTTCCCCACCGACCATATGCACAGCACCAATTTCGGTGATGCGCTCGGTCTTGTTGCTCAAGCCGGTCGTTTCAATATCAAAGACGATGTATTCGCTGTTCAGCGGTACATCGGCAGGCCCGTTTACCGCAGGAACCATATCATTTACGAAATAGGCCTCCATGCCATACAGCACTTTAATCGGCTTACCCGCCTTCTTCAAGTCGGCGGCGGCATTCATAATATCCGGGAAAGCCTGCACCACGCCATGATCTGTAATCGCTACGGCTTTATGTCCCCAAGAAGCGGCACGCTTGACCAAATCAGCAGCATCTGCCACCGCATCCATAGAGGACATCTTGGTATGCATATGCAGCTCCACACGCTTCTCAGCCGCCAAATCCTGGCGCTGATAGCGTGCCACGATGGAAATGTTGCGTGCACGCAGCAGGTTGCTTCTGGCGTATTCGTCGTAGTCGTATTTGCCGCTGACCACCAGATTATCGCCGTTTTTCAGGCCGTTGATCGCCGCAATGATTTCCTTGTCCTTCTTCTTATCCAGCCACAGGCTAATCACCAAAGAGCTGGTCAAATCGGTAATGGAAATGGAATAGCGACATTTGGTAGCATCGCGATTCTCACGAGAATCGATACGGAATACCTGACCCCACACCGTCACCGTAGAGCCGTCCGCTTCCAGCCCCTTAATGGGCGCAGGACGATCTTTAATCGGCACACCGATGACAGGCTGTGCCGTCTCCAAATAAATCGGCAGGCCATCCGCAGGAGGACGAGTAGGATCGGCAGGCTTTCCGGGGCGAGCAGGCTCAGTCTCCGTAGCCGCCTTAGGCTGTGCCGCCATAGCGGCCGCCAAGGCTTCTGCCGCCTCACGAGCGCGCTCTGCGGCCTCTTGCTCGGCCTGCTCCATCATCTTCTGATATCGTTCATCTTTCTGCGTTTCGGCTTCGCCAATAAACCGCACCGTAATCGCACGGCCAAACAGTCGACGAATAATCTGCTGCAGTTGTTTATCGGCACCCGTAGTTTGCAAAATATTTACGCCGCCATGTATCAAACGTACCTCCAGCACGTCACCGTCTAACGTGAACTGCGCATCCTCAAAAGTGCCGTTTACCGCTACGTTTTCCGCCTTTAGATACGGAATCAGTGCTGCGCACGCCTCTTCGGTAAAGGCTTTAGCGGGATAGACAGGCCGAATTGCCACAGCAGCGATTCGCAAAGATTGCGCCAACTGTTTTTCAACCGCATGTACCACATCGGATGCAACGAGAGCGTCAAATCGCACCGTCACCTCCATACAGCGTGTGGTGTGATCCATATCCATACTTTCCACAATACCATCAAAGAGCTCTTGAGCAGGCTGCTCTGACGACAAATAGGGGCCAAACAATGCCCCAAACGAACGTTTATCCATGTTCTTCCACCTATGTACAGCAGTATTACAACTGCTCAATTTCCTTCATCAATTCTTCCACAGCCACCGCTTCGTCCACGGTGCGCAGCACTTCGCCCTTGCGGAAAATCGCCACTTTACCCTTACCGCCGGCAAGGCCGATATCCGCCTCTTTCGCTTCGCCGGGACCGTTAACGATACAGCCCATCACTGCCACGGTAATCGGCTTATGCACCGACTGCAGGCGGCGCTCCACTTCGGCGGCGATGCCAATCAAATCCACCGCCGTGCGACCACAGGTCGGACAGGATACCAAACGCGGGCGGTCCTTGCGCAAACCGGTAGCCGCCAACAAATCCAAACCGGCTAGCACCTCACGCTCGGGGTCCGCCGTCAGGGACACACGAATGGTGTCACCGATACCTGCCGTCAGCAGGCTTCCGATACCTACCGCAGACTTAATCAGACCCATCCGCTCGGTACCCGCCTCAGTCACGCCCAGGTGCAAGGGATAATTACAAGCCTCAGCTGTCAACTGGTAGGCACGAATCATAGTAGGTACGTCCGAGGACTTAATGGACAACACAATATTGTCAAAATCATACTTTTCCAGCAATGCGGCATGGTACAGTGCACTGTCGCGCATCGCCTCAGGCGTCGGATGTCCGTATTTCGCCAAAATTTCCTTCTCTAAAGAGCCGGAATTCACACCAATACGGATGGGAATACCACGGCGCAGGCACTCCTGCGCCACCGCCTTAACACGGCTTTCCTCGCCGATGTTACCGGGGTTGATACGAATTTTGTCCACTCCTGCCGCCGCCGATTCCAATGCTAACTGATAATCAAAATGAATATCTGCCACCACGGGGATGGACAGCGCCTCTTTCAGCGCATACACCAGCGCCACCGCCTCTTTGTCAGGCACGGCAGTGCGGATGATATCGCACCCACAAGCCTGCAGGCGCAGTGCCTGCGCCACGTTACCGGCGATATCGTGTGCAGGGACGTTCAACATAGATTGCACTGTTACAGGCGCACCGCCACCAATGGCGACCTGCCCAACCATAACCTGCTTGCTCACACGTCTATCCATATGAATCGTCCCTTCTCTTTCGCTTATTACACAAATAATTTTGAAATATCGCTATAGGTTACCACAACCATCAGTAACAGCAACAAAACGATGCCTACGAAATGCACAATCGCCTCGTATTTCTGCGGTAGCGGCTTACGGGTAATGCCTTCCCAAATAAGGAAGACCAATCGACCGCCATCTAATGCAGGCAACGGCAACAGATTAAACACACCCAAATTAATGGTGATGACAATCATGATAAACACCAGATTCTGCCATGCCACCAAAGGATTCGGTCCGCTAATGGTATCCCCTACCACGTCCGCCAGCACATCCACCGTACCCACGGGGCCCGACAAATCGTTCATGCCGTAATCGCCCTGTACCAGGTCAACCAACGTGCGCCAAACCATCGTAGCAATAGACACGCTCTGCTTTGCCGAATAGGTGATGGTATTCCAAAAAGTACGCTCTACACCCAGCACGTAGAAATCACGCTTTAGATACTGCTGACCCGTCTTTTCATCCTGCTCAACAGCAAAGGTGACGGCATCCAAATGCACCTTCTGCGCCTTACCGTCCACCTCACGGCGCACTACCATCTGCAACACGCCATCAGCGTCATTCTGCATCTCCATAGACAGGTCGGTATACATAAGAATACGGCGGCCATTGACCTCTACGATGGTGTCACCGGAGCGTAGGCCGGTCTGATATACCGAGGATTCCTCCGAAACGGAGCTAATGGTAGTCGTAGCAAACAGCACCTTGTTATACTGGGGATGAGGCTCCTGCAACAGGCCGTTATAGACCAACAGCAACACAAAACCCAACAGCAGATTCATCGCCGCACCGGCCACCACCACCAAAATTCTCTGCCACACCTTTTTATTGGCAAAAGAACGACTGTCATCCTTCTCCTCTTCGGGAGATTCTTCTCGGTCGGCATTGCCGCCCAAAGCGGAAGGCGTCGGTGCGCCTTCATCTTCACCTTCCATGGCACAAAAACCGCCGATCGGCAGCGCGCGCAGAGAGTAAACCGTCTCTCCCTTGCCCCATTTCAGCAGTTTCGGGCCCATACCGATGGCAAACTCATTCACTTTTATGCCCATCAGTTTCGCCACGATAAAATGGCCAAACTCATGAATCGTAACCAAAATGGTCAAGCAGAATAACGCGGCCAAAATCCGCAAAACAGTCATCAAAACGTCAAGAATAGGTCAGCCCTCATTTCAATTGGTTAATGGTGCCACGTGTCTGCTGACGTACCATAGCATCCGCCGCAAACACGTCTTCCACTGAAGTAGGCGCAGGTAGCTCCTGCTCCAAAGCCTGCGCCGCCAAACGAGTAATGTCCGTAAATCCAATCTCGCCTGCGATAAAAGCACCGACTGCCACTTCATTGGCAGCGTTCAATGCTGCAGGATACAAACCACCCATAGTGAGTGCCTTGCGAGCCAAATTAATGGCAGGAAAAGCCTCGTCATCGGGTGCATAGAAGGTCAAGTTTTTCCAGTCCTCCAAACGCAACTGCTTGGCAGGGCAAGGCAGTCGGTCGGGATAGGTAAGCGCATATTGAATGGGCATACGCATATCGGGTGTGCCCAACTGCGCCAGCACCGCATTGTCATCGTATTCAACAAGCGAGTGAATAATGCTCTCACGATGCACTACGATGTCGATCTTCTCAGGCGGCATATCGAACAGCCACGCCGCCTCAATCAGCTCCAAGCCTTTATTCATCATGGTGGCAGAGTCAATGGTAATCTTTTGTCCCATACTCCAGTTGGGGTGATTGAGTGCATCGGCCAAAGTCACGTTTTCCAACTGCTCACGACTACAGCCGAAGAAGGGACCACCCGACGCGGTCAAAATCAACCGCTGAATGCGCCTCTGCGGAGGACAACCCTGCAAGCACTGAAAAATCGCACTGTGCTCACTATCAACAGGCAACAATTTTACGCCGGCACGGCGCACAGCATCCATCACGAAAGCACCGCCTGCCACCAAAGTCTCTTTATTAGCCAACGCCACGTCGTGGCCAGCCTCAACGGCGGCCAGCGTAGGACGCAAGCCGACCATACCAACCACAGCGTTGAGCACCATATCCGCCTGCGGCATCGCCGCCAGCGCACAGAGACCGTCCATGCCCGTCAACACCTGCACGGGCAGATCCGATACGCGCTCACGCAGTTCTGCGGCGGCGTTTTCGTCGTACATCGCCACCATCTCGGGCATGAACGCACGAATCTGCTCCTCGATGAGATCCACCTGACGGGCGGCAGCCAAACCAATTACACGATAGCCTGCCTGCTGCGCCACTTCAAGGGCTTGGGTACCAATCGAGCCGGTAGAGCCCAAAATCACAAGGTTTTTCATCTCATACACCTCAAGACATTAACACAACCATCATGGCCGCCAACAACAACGGAGCAATAAATACCACGCTGTCAAAACGATCCATCACGCCACCGTGACCGGGCATAATGTTGCCGTAATCCTTGATACCGGTGCGACGCTTAATCAGCGACGCCAGCAAATCGCCCACCACGGACAGGGGTGCCAACACAGCGGCCACAATGGCCAGTATCAGTAAATCAAATACTTTGCTACCTACAATCGCATTACAAATCACGCCGTACACCACGGTCAGGCCAATCGAGATGACCCATCCGCCAAAAAAGCCTTCCCAAGTCTTTTTCGGGCTGATAACAGGCGCCATTTTGTGCTTACCGAAAAATACGCCGGTGAAATAAGCCCCCGTATCGCTCATCCACGCAATCACCATCGGCAACATCACATAAAACAGACCCATCATAGGGAAACTGCGCAAACCACCCATCGCACTAAAGCCGATGGTAGCATACAAGGTCAGGCCAAAACCCTTCCACACAAAATTTTTGCGAAAAAGGACAAATAGAATCAGTGCATAAACGGCATAGGTAACAATCGGTGCCATAGCCAAAACAACACCGCCGTATGCCCACAGAGAAAGAGCCAACGTCTGCAACACGGCAAAAACAATACTACCCCAGAGCATCCACTTACTCTTCACAATACCCGTATTGTGAAGCAATTCGTACGTGGCTAAACCTGCAGCAGCAGCAACCACCAATGCAAACACCCATTCCCACGGGCAGAATAACACGGCCAGCAACAATACTGTACCCACCAATGCAGAGATAATGCGTGTTTTCATATCCACATCCCCTTACACAGATTCCAATCCGTTACGTTTATTTTACGCCGCCGAATCGACGATCACGGCGTGCATATTCCTCGAATGCTCGGTCCAAATCTTCTTCTTTGAAATCGGGCCACAAAACGTCCATAAACACAAATTCCGCATACGCCGACTGCCAAATCAGGAAATTCGATAGACGGTATTCCCCACTGGGACGGAGAATTAAATCCACAGGCGGCTGATCTTCGGTATACAGCGCTTGTTCCAACACTTTTTCGTCAATGTCTTCAGGGCTCAGTTCGCCATTTGCCACCTTTGTCGCCAAAGCGCGAGCCGCCGCCGTAATCTCCTGCTGGCCGCCATAGTTGAGGGCGATGTTCAGCGTCATACCGGTCTTGTGCGCCGTGCTGGTTTCCGCCTCTTCAATCAACTCACGAATATCCTGCGCCAACTCCTCTCGGTTACCGATGAAGCGCACCACAATATTCTCCTGCTGAAAATCCGCCAACGACTCTTTCAGGTACTGGCGCAGTAGATTCATAATGGCCTCTACCTCATCCTGAGGACGGCGCCAGTTTTCGGTAGAAAACGCATACACCGTCAGGTAACGGACACCACACTTTTCCGCATATTTGGCAATTTTACGAAACACCTGCGCACCGGTCACGTGCCCTGCCGTACGAGGCAAGCCTCGTTTCTTGGCCCAGCGGCCGTTTCCATCCATAATGATGCCCAGATTGGTCGGTATTTTCCGAGGGGCATCCTCTGCCTTTTTTTTACGCCCAAACACAGCCGCATCCTCCTATCCTGTCCTAAATATGCGCGAAAAGCCTTCGCCGCTCCGATTAAAGAACAGCGAAGACTCGATTCGCAACGAGATTAGATCTCCATGATTTCCTTCTGTTTGGCCTCGGCCATTTTGTCCGCCTCTTTGGTGAAGCGGTCGGTGAGATCCTGCATCTTCTTCTCCGCAGATTTCAGGTCATCCTCGGTGATTTCGGACTTCTTCTTCATATCTTTCAGTTTGTCAATCGCATCACGGCGGATGGAGCGAATAGCCACCTTGCACTCCTCGGCCAAACGGCTAATCTCTTTGGTCAAGTCTTTACGACGCTCCTCGGTCATGGGAGGGAACATCAAGCGGATGCAAGTACCATCGTTCTGAGGATTAATGCCGATGTCGGAGGTCAAAATCGCACGCTCAATCAGACCCAAAGTGCTCTTATCCCAAGGAGCGATCATCAAGCAGCGAGGATCCGGCACGGAAATAGCCGCCACCTGATTGATGGGCGTAGGGCTGCCGTAATAATCCACGGACAGTCTATCCAACACGCCGGGGTTGGCACGACCGGCACGAATGGCGGCAAACTCAGAACTCATATTTGCCAAGCTCTTATTCATTTTAGTCTCAGCAGTAGCAAAAATCTCAGTCATAGTGAAAACTCCTTTATGTGAATATTTTAATCAACAATGGTACCGATGGCTTCGCCACGCACCGCACGAACGATATTCTCGGGATCTTCCAGATTGAAAACCAGCAGAGAGATGTTGTTGTCCTTGCACAGGGTGGCGGCGGTGGAATCCATCACCTTCAGGTCCTGATTCAGCACATCCATGTATGTCAAGTGATCATACTTTACAGCGTCGGGGTTCTTATGAGGGTCGCTGTCGTAAATACCATCTACCATACTGGCTTTAAAAATGATCTCTGCCTCGATCTCTGCCGCACGCAGAGCCGCAGCAGTATCGGTAGAAAAGAAAGGATTACCGGTGCCGCAACCAAAGATAACGATGCGACCCTTCTCCAGATGACGCACAGCACGATTGCGAATATAAGGCTCGGCGATTTCGTGCATCGCAATAGCGGTCTGCACACGCACCTCACAGCCCAACTGCTCCAAAGCATCTGCTAAGCCCAAAGCGTTGATAGTGGTGGCCAGCATACCCATATGGTCGGCACGGGTACGGTCCATCTGACCGCTGGAGCGACCACGCCAGAAGTTACCGCCGCCAACAACGATGGCAATCTCGGTGCCCAATTCAGCTGCCTCTTTCACATATTTGCAGATGTGCAAAACGGTATCAAAATCCAATCCGCTATGAGCCTCGCCGGCCATAGCCTCGCCACTCAGTTTAAGGAGAATGCGCTTATATTTCGGTTGCATTTGAATCTCCGTCCTTTCTAAATAACTGTGGATTACTTAACCACAGTATTCTCTGTTATATTATACTTTAAAAGCATCGTTCTGTAAAGATGTAGAAGCAGAATTTTCTAAATTTTTTAGCAAAAAGAAAGCGGCGTGACCCAACCGGTCACGCCGCTTCTTCATCCGAAATGGATAATTACTTCACCATGGAAGCGACTTCGCTAGCAAAGTCGTCCTCACGCTTCTCAATGCCTTCGCCCTTCTCATAGCGGACGAAAGCGACCAGAGCCATAGAGCCGCCGGCTACCTTAGCCTGCTGCTCAATGTACTGACCAACGGTCAGGTTGCCATCCTTAACGAAGGCCTGGTTGACCAAGCAGTTCTCCTCGAAGAACTTTCTCATCTTACCAATGATCATCTTCTCCAGAACAGCCTCAGGCTTGCTGGCGTTTTTAGGATCGTTCTTGATCAAAGCCAGCTGGACCTCCTTCTCGTGCTCCACAACATCAGCAGGCACGGAAGCCTCGTCCAGATAAGGAGCATTCAGAGCAGCAATCTGCATAGCAATGTCCTTACCGCACTCAATCAAAGTCTCGCTACCGGAAGCGGCAGCGTCAGCCTCAAACTTAACCAAAACGCCGATACGGCCACCGCCGTGGACGTAAGCAACGCAATCGCCCTCGTAACGGACAAAGCGGCGAATGCTCAGATTCTCACCGATCACCATCACCTTGTCACGCAGCAGATCGGCCACGGTCATGCCGTTCACGGGGCAAGCCAGCAGGGCCTCTACGTCAGCGGGATTCTCGTTGATGATAACAGCAGCGATCTCTTTCACGAACTCGATGAACTTGTCGCTCTTAGCGGCAAAGTCAGTCTCGGAGTTAACCTCGACAACCACGCCGACCTTCTTCTCATAATCGACGGTAGCGTAAGCCATACCCTCGGCAGCCACACGGGAGGCCTTCTTAGCCTGCTTAGCCAGACCCTTCTCGCGCAGATAGTCGATTGCCTTCTCCATATCGCCGTCAGACTCCACCAGAGCCTTCTTGCAATCCATCATACCAACGCCGGTCTTCTCACGCAGCTCCATAACGTCTTTATTGGTAAAAGCCATGATTGTTACCTCCTATATTTATGAATCGTGGATTATTCAGCAGCCTCAGCGGGAGCTTCCTCAGCGGCAGCAGCGTTCTGCTCGCCCTGACGGCCCTCGATGATAGCATCGGCCATACAACCGGCAATCAGCTTGACAGCGCGGATAGCGTCGTCATTACCGGGGATGACGTAGTCCACATCATCGGGATCGCAGTTGGTATCAACGATAGCCACAACGGGGATACCCAGCTTCTTAGCCTCGGACACAGCGATCTTCTCCTTGCGGGGATCAACGATGAACAGTGCGCCGGGCACACCCTTCATATCCTTGATACCACCCAAGAACTTCTCGAGCTTCTCAATCTCGTGGCGCAGCTTAACAACTTCCTTCTTGGGCAACAGATCGAAAGTGCCATCGGCCTCCATAGCCTTCAACTGGCTCAAACGAGCGATACGGCCGCGAATGGTGCGGAAGTTGGTCAGCATACCGCCCAGCCAACGAGCGTTCACGTAGTGAGCGCCGGCACGGACGGCCTCTTCTCTGATGGAATCCTGGGCCTGCTTCTTGGTACCAACAAACAGGACCTCCTTGCCAGAAGCGGACAGCTCACGAACGAACATGTAAGCCTCCTCCAGCTTACGAACAGTCTTCTGCAAGTCAATGATATAAATACCATTGCGCTCAGTGAAGATGTAGGGAGCCATCTTGGGGTTCCAGCGACGGGTCTGGTGACCAAAATGGACACCGGCTTCCAGCAGCTGTTTCATGGAAATAACGGACATACTAGTTTCCTCCTTGGTTTTTCTTCCGTGAGCATACCCAGCCACCGTCCGGTACATCCGGATGCGGCACCGACTGAATATGTGATACCTCACGTGCATAATGCCGGAGTATTATAACATAGTCTTTTCATATTTGCAAGTGCTTTTTAATACTTTTTTCGTTATTTTTTGTAATTTTACATTTATCGAAACAAACCACCAAGTATGTGGGCTCCTCTCGATGGCGGTCTTTCACAAGTCGGGCACTTGAAATTTACCAGTATGGTTTCGTCGCCAATTACCTCGATATCTTTCCACTGAATCACAACATCGGGTTCCTTGCCCAAGAGACCAAACAGCCGACTGCGCCCGCAAATAACCAACGCTGTAATCTGTGCCGTGCAGGTATCCACCTCTAAATCATCTACAAAACCCAAACGAGTGCCATCGGAAATGTTGATGACCTCCTTATCATGCATGTCCGTGATGCGTGCAATCATACGCCTCTCCCCTTTCGTGAAAGTGTATGAAATCGTATGGATTCATAGAACAAAAAAAGCACCGTCCGCAGACGATGCTTTTCTTCATTATTTCAGCGCTTCTTCGCGAGCGCGGTCAAACAAATCTTGCGCTTGAGTCACTATAGTACTATCCGGCTCGCCGGTGTGAGTGGAAATCTTTGTGTAATACACATCGTCAATACCATTCTCAGTCATCTTACCATCCTCGTCAATGATATAATAATCATCGTAGGCGATGGCGTCATTCTTGACATACTCATAGAAGCATTGCGTCTGACCGCTATTTTGCAGCTGGCAGAAAATCTTAAAAGACACCAGCTGATCGGGCAACTGCTTAATGGCTCGCACCAGAGGCGTGTAATTCATAGACACTTTCCAATAACCTTCGTTATCGAAAATTAGATAGTGCACCACGTTTTCTTCATCGTGGTCACTACCTTGCCATGTGCCGAGATAAGCAGACACATCGTTAGGCTCCGCCTTCTTTTTGTTGTCCTCACCGCAACCAAACAAGGTCACCATCATCATCAGTGCCATCATAACACAAAGCAACTTTTTCATCGCATTCATAAACACATCCCTTTCTCGGTGAATGGTAACAGTATACCGCCAAAAATGACAAATGTCAATCCGCCAACCACTTGCGCATAAAACAAACGGCACTGCATAAGCAGTGCCGTTTGTTTTATGTGGGGTGGGAGATGGGATTCGAACCCACGATCTTCAGTGCCACAAACTGACGCGTTAGGCCAACTACGCTACACCCACCATATATGGCGCGCCTGAAGGGACTCGAACCCCTGGCCCCCTGCTTAGAAGGCAGGTGCTCTATCCAGCTGAGCTACAGGCGCATGTTTGTCCGATCGGGCGGAGTATTTGGAGCGGGTGATGGGAATCGAACCCACACGACCAGCTTGGAAGGCTGGGGTTCTACCACTAAACTACACCCGCGGATATGCTTCACAGCGTTGACTATGATACCACATGTCTGCTATGATGTCAAGTACTATTTTTGCAGTTTTCCTTGCTTTTTCTGCATAACTTTTATAAGATTCTTATTGAAATATCATACTATATATGCTATACTTATCTTTAATATGCCGTGTTTTGGTCACAAGCGCAAATTGGGACTTTACAACTCATTAACACGTCCTATAGCGTCTTATGTTATTCTAAGGCATGGTTATTTTACGCAGAGGAGTATCTACATATGATTGAAGTGAAAAACTTAACCAAACTGTATGGAACTCACGTTGCCGTTGATGATATCAGCTTCGAGGTACACGAGGGCGAGATCCTCGGCTTTCTCGGCCCCAACGGTGCCGGCAAATCCACTACGATGAATATCCTCACTGGTTACCTCTCCGCCACCAACGGTACGGTGACTATCAACGGACACGATATTTTAGAAGAGCCCAACGAGGCTAAGCGCAATATCGGCTATTTGCCTGAGCAGCCTCCTCTCTACCCTGATATGACCGTGCGTGAGTATCTCAACTTTATGTTCGACCTCAAAAAATGCGCCCTACCCCGCCAGCGTCACATCGCCGAAATCTGCAAGGTGCTAAAAATCGAGGACGTTTACGGTCGCTTAATCAAAAACCTTTCAAAAGGTTATAGGCAGCGTGTTGGTTTCGCTCAGGCGTTGATTGGTAATCCGCCCGTCCTCATTTTGGACGAGCCCACCGTCGGCTTGGACCCCAATCAAATTATCGAGATTCGTACACTGATTAAAATGTTGGGCAAGCACCACACCGTTATCCTCTCCTCTCACATCCTGTCGGAGATTGAAGCTGTGTGTGACCGCATTGTTATCATTAACGAGGGTAAGATCGTGGCCAATGATACGCCCGAAGAGTTGTCCGCCGGTATCTCCAACGACCGCCGACTGATTGTAGCGGTATCCGGTCCTGCCAAAGAGATTGCCGCCCTCATTGAGGGTATCAAAGGGGTGGAGAACGTCACCTACGAAGGCAGCCGGGAAGTCGGTGTCCATGAATTTGCCATTGAGACCGCCAACGGTGCCGACATTCGCAGAGATTTATTCTCTCGTCTGGCGCAGCGCAACTGGCCTCTCCTCTCCTCTTCCTCTCGTGCCATGTCTCTTGAGGATATCTTCATCAACCTAACCATCAAATCGAATGGAGGTAAGCAGTAATGGGTGCCGTATTCAGACGTGAATTGCGTTCCTTCTTCACCAACCCTATCGGATATATCGTGTTAGCGGTTATGTTCTGCGTGTCCGGTTATTTCTTTTTCTATTACAACTTGAGTGTGAACAGCGCCGACCTAACCAACGTATTTGTGAACTTGTTCTCCATCATATTGCTGGCTCTTCCCTTTCTAACTATGCGCTTATTCAGTGAAGAGAAGCGTCAAAAGAGTGACCAAGCGTTGCTCACTGCTCCCGTCAGCCTAACCGGCATCGTGATGGGCAAGTTCTTAGCAACCGTACTGCTCTACTTAATCGGCTTATCGATCACTTTAGTATACGCCGTGGTCATCGCATTCGGCGGTGCCGTGCCGGATTGGACCATGCTGTTCGGCAATTATGTAGGCTTAGCGTTAGTTGGCGGTATGATTATCGCGGTCGGCGTGTTCGTGTCCGCCTTAACCGAAAGCCAGGTCATCGCTGCCATCGGCACCTTAGCCGTTTCGTTGGCTCTGATGTGCGTGGATTTGGTTGGCACTATATTCGCTTCTTTCAAGTGGATTGCCGTTGCGGCCGAATTTTTGTCCATCACCAGCCGTTATTCCGATTTTGCTCTGGGTTTGATTTACTACGATAACATTTTCTTCTTCCTGTCCATTCAGGCACTGTTCATTTTCCTAACCGTGCGTGTACTGGATAAGAAAAGATGGAATTAATACGAGGAGGTGTGTTGGTTTGAAAGCAAAAAACAATAAAAAAATCGGCAAGCCCTCCCGTGATCCTCGTCACGCCAAATTCAGAGTGCTTTCCACCTCCTTGACCATCGTCGTCATCGTCGGTATCGTATTGCTAAACGTTATCGTTGGTGTGCTGGCCGACAGCTTCCCCTTCACCATCGATATGTCCTCTGACAAGGTATTCACTCTCAGCGATGACAGTAAAAGCGTTGCAGAGTCTATGGATAAAGAGGTAAAGATTGTTATCTTCGCCGATGTAGAAGATTACTTTATCGGCGTTGCCGAGCAAATCTACACCTATTATTATTCCTACTACGGCCAAGAGGTTAACCTTTCCAACGAGTTGGAGCGCTTAGGCCGTGAGGTGGAGACCGCACTGGCTCAGCTGCAGACCGCTTCGGGTAACAAGATTAGCTATGACTTTATCATTCCCGATCAAGAGCCCGAAAAATACGCTGAATACAACAAATACAATCTTGGCAATTACAACGTCCTCTTCATCAGCGGAGAGAGATATCGTAAGACCGACCTTTCCACAATGTACACTCTGCCCGGCACCAATTCTATCACCTCTAACGTAGAAAAAGTGCTGGTGTCCAACATTTTTGCTCTGCAGGGTGAGGAAGATCGTATCATTCAGGTGCTGACCGGTCACGAAGAGGATGCCATCACCATTGCCAGTTTGAAGGATTTGTACGAGCTCAACGGTTATCTGTTTGAGGAATTGCTTATCACCGGCGCAGCCGACTTCAACGATAAGGCGGAAACGCTGCTGATTGCCGCTCCCGCAAAGGACTATTCCACTCAGGAGATTCAGCGCATCCGCACTTGGCTAAAGAACGACAATAAGCGCAATCGCCACCTAATGGTTTATGTTAATCCTACTGCCGATTGTCCCAACCTGTATGAGATGCTGAAAACCGACTTTCATATTGAGGTCACCGATCAGCTGATTTACGAATCCGATTCCAACCGTTACCATCACGACGGCGAAAAATATAATTTTGGTATCATCACCGCAGACGTTGCCGAAAGCAACTACACCAAGAATTCTGCCGGCGAAATGAACGTCATTATGCCTCGTGTCCGCCGCTTGATTTGCGACCTCCCCACCTCTTCCGAAGGTATTGCGGAGTTGGGCATTCCCCTAACTACTCATCCCGACACCGCATGGGTCAGCCGTATCGGTAGCGACGGTGAGAAGGTTACCGTAGGTGCGGAAGAGTACCCGCTGTCCTCCACCATCGCCTACGTATACGAGGCCTTTGACGATAACACACAGCAAGCTGCTACCACCACCGTTACCGTATGTGGTTCTGCTGAGATTGCTTATAGCAACTATATCAAAAACGCCACTCTGAAAAACGAAGATCTGTTGCTGGATATCATCAATTCTGTAACAGGGTACGAAATCAACCTTTCCATCTCCTCCAAAGAGATTGCTAAGGATACAACCACCTTCACCACCGGCACACAGATGGTGCTGGGCGTTTGGGTGTTCACTGTCGGCGTTCCTGCCATCGTTCTGGTGGTATGTCTGATCGTCTTCTTAAGGAGAAGAAGCTTATGAGTACCGAACACAAAACTCCCGACCTTCCCACTCCTCAGGATAAGGAGTGGGAGGCCACCATGCTGTCTTTCGTTGGAAACGACGAAAACGGTATAGCCCCCACCGCGTCTCGCAAAAAACTACCTATTCGCCGCCGCACTTTGGCTGTGATTCTTTCTTCCGTAGGCACCGTTTTGTTGGCAGTCGTCCTGCTTGTTGTAACCCTGTGTGTTGAGCCAGCGAAAACAGATCCCAACACCGATTCCAATCCCACCGACGACGTTGTCTCCACCAAGCCCTCCATTACCTTGTTGGATAACAAGGGAGACGAAGATAAAAACATCGTCGCAAAGCCTATGCAGAGCGTGACTGTTCAAAATGCCACCGACAAATTCACCGTGGCATACGATAGCGAGAGCAAGACCTACATTCTAAAAGGTTATGAGGATTTGACCCTTTCTTCCACCTTATTAACTTCACTGCGAGGCTATACGGAAACCATTCAAGCGACGGAAAAGGTTGCCTCTGTCACTAACTTGGCCGCCTTTGGTTTGGATAAACCTCAGGCTACCGCCAATATCACCTATTCTGACGGCTCCACCGCCCGTCTGCGTCTCGGCGCAGAGACGCCGTCAAAAACGGGCTTCTACGGTCAATTCGGTGAGGACGATACCGTGTATATCTTCGAGGCCAACTCGGTGGCTTTATTCCGCGCCGCTGCCACCGCATTCGTAGATACGCTGCTGGTGGCCACTCCCACCGTTAAGAGCTCCGACAAGAATGGTATAGCCCTGCTACGCAATGCCACTTTTAGTGGTACCGCTCATCCTAACCAGTTGGTCCTGCGCCGCTCCAATGACAAAGATAATGAAGAATACACCTACTTCAACTACTTGATTACCTCTCCCTATCTGCGCGCTACCAACGACGTTACTTCCAATGCGTTGGGGCAATTTAAGAGCCTAAAAGCAACACAAGCGTTGCTTCTGCACCCTACAAAAGAGCAGAAAAAGAAACTCGGCTTTGACAATCCCCTCATCCGCATCAATGCCACCATGGCTGTGGAAACCGAGGAAACCACCGACAGCAAGGACGAGGAAACCGCCGCACCCAAAATCTACTACAACGCCACGGATTACACCATCACCGTCGGCTGTGTAAACACCGATGGTAACTACGCAGTTATGGTCGATGGCATAGATGCTATTTTCGAGGTAAGCAAGGCAGATTACGGCTACTTCTTCGACCTCAACTACAACGCGGCGGTCAACGAATTCCTGTTCTTCAAGAATATTGATAAAATCGGCCGCGTCACCCTCACTTTAAACGGACAGACCTATGACTTTACCCTCACCCATTATCCCAACGCCGAGGAAACGGACGATCGACTGGTGGTCAAAAACGGCGACAAAGTCTATTCCACCGAAGATTTCCGTGAGTTGTATGGCTTGATGCTGTCTTTGGAACGTTATGGTGCCGCCGAGGCTAAGCCCACAGGCAACATACCATTGGAACTGTTCTTGTATGACACCGAAGGCAAATTGTACCTGAACGCCAAGTACTACGACACCACCGGTAGCCTGTGCACAGTAGAAACCAGCGAAGGCGAGCTGTTCACCACTCGCTGGAGTTACGTAGAATTCTTCATCCAACAGGTTGAAAACTATGTCAACGGACGTAACGTTCTGGTGAACACCTAATAAGTACAAAAAAGAGTTGTTTCGGATGAATTCCGAAACAACTCTTTTATTTTATGCTCTCTTGAACAACGGAATCAGCCAGGTTAATAACCAAGTAACCAGCATCAACAATAGCGGCTGAATGGGAGATAACATACCATTCATTGCCCACAGTAGGCACAAAATCAAACCAGCCAATGCAGCAATCGCCTGAATAATCAGCGCTAACGTTGTTTTCACCTGCAAACCACGACAAGCAGACAACACACGGGCTGTGCCCAAAATATGTCCATTAGATGCCATCACGGCAGGCAAACTCTCTACGGATTTCTCCGTCAACTGCATATACAAGCGACCGGCCGCAGCGGGCAGCACGTCTACATAGTACTCATCCAACTCGAAACTGTCACACAGATCGGACGCCGTAATATTCGGGTCGCAGGAGCGGACCAGCAAGGTTACACGAGAACGGCAGAGGTACTGCAGCGCCGACTGAATTTCAGGGTCGGGCAAATAGGATACCACAAACATCGCCGACAACTGGCCGGCAATGGACAGATATACTAATCGACGACCATCCTTTGCATATCGCGCTTCGTAATCCGAAGAAGGTACGTCCACACCGTGATTTTGAAGCAAACGGCCGTTACCTACAAATACACGGCGACCATCCACCCAACCGGAGAGACCCATCCCTTGTTCGTATACAAGGCTGTCCACCTCATACAGCAATTCTTCTTTATTCTCGATAATGCGACGGAAAATCATAGACAAGGGACCACCGGCACGAATCACCAAAGAAGCCGCCGTCAAAATCGCCTCGTCAATATGAGTGTCGGAGAAAGTCTTAAGGCCATGCAGCAGCATACTCTCGTCGGGATACAAATCTGCCATATCCACCGCTAAGGCATCCGGTTGACCAAATTGTCGCACCGCTTGCCATCCGTTAATGAATCCGCCACGCGCCAAAATGTGGCGACAACAGGCTGTTAGAGGAACCTGCACCGCCAGCATCGTCACCGGCATAGACAGGCACACCATACCGGTGAAAACTGCCAACCAGCCCCAAAAATCGTTTACATGCTCGCCCATAAAGGAAAGTGCTGACAGAATCACTGACAAAATCAATGCTGCAGGTGTCAGCAGACGACTCCAATCGTCACCACAATCCTCGTCGTAAGCGTTAGCCAAATAATCCGACAGGAATCCCGTGCGGCGGAAATACGCCACCGTAGCGTCGCCATCACTCACGGCACGACGGCCGATTTCCTGCAACGCATTCTCTTCCTCAATCACCGCCGCCGCATACTTATCGGCAGGGTAAGAAACAAAGGAAAAATTACGCCGCACGCACACCTCTTGCGAGTGATGTGCAATCGCCGAAAACACCAACAGTAAACCAACCAACGGCGTCCAATACGGTAATGCTGCCGCCACGTTTAACAGATGGAGAATCACCTGCACCAAGCACACCGTCGCCGCCGTCGCAGGCGCCGTATCGTTGTTGGCACGGAAACTGAACAAACCGGAAAGGCCACGGGTAACGGTGGAATAATTCAATCCCATCATCAGTATTAAACCAAACAAATGGGTCAGAATGTAAGCCAACGGGGAAATCAACGGCTGCTCCAAAGCCCAAGTCAGCAATGTTAAAACGAGAAGCGTCAGCGTAATGACAGACGTAAAAATCAGCGACAACAAGGAGGAACGGCAACGGTATTTCAATTCATCCGCTACCGTCTGCGTATCCTGATAGCCGGTGAAATCCTCAATCTCAGCCTCTGTCTCCACCGCTTCTTCTTCAGGATCGTTTTCCTCTTCTTCGTCCAAAGTGAATACGCGTGCTCTTTCCTCACGATTGCGGTGCAGACGCTCCTCGGGATCCATATCCTCCTCGTCGTCTGTCGGCGCATCGCCATCGGTATCGATGTCCTCTACACGAACCATTTCCTCTAAGGAAATCTGATCCGGCAACTGCTCATCTGCAGGCGGTACGGGCACATCCGCCACGGGGGCAGGTGCCGCCACCTCATCCGCCTCATCGGTAGTTTGAGGAATCACACGAGTATGTTCGTCGCCACGAGGGACAGCCGCACCGGAGGGCAGCACCACCTGCATAGTGATGGTCTCAGCCGCCGCACGCACCGCAGGGAACTCATCCACCGTCTCGCGCTTCTTGGTCGGTGTAGTGCGCACATCCTCTGCCGCCATCGGCTCGGTCACCGCCGCAGATGCGGCAGCAGTCGCACCTCTGCGGCTGCTGCCGATAGGCTGCACGCCGTAATCCGACCAGCTCTGCTCAATCGAAGCCGTATCGTCTATTTTACGAGCAAACAATCTGCGCCGCTTTTTCGGCACAGGAGCAGCCGGCTCCTCCTTCACAGGCGGAGTAGGCTCTGCCGCAGGCTCGTCCTGAGGATCCTCCTCTTGCGTCGGTGCATCCTCTTCCACCTCAATCACACGAGAGACAAAGGTCTCCTCTTCCTGGCGAATCTCCTCCTCCGCCGCTTCAACAACGGCCTCGTCCAATTCGTCCAATCCCAGCAACTGGGAAGGCTCCTTCATCTCTTCCTCTTCCGGCTCGTCAGGCAGGTCGGGCAGGTCCGACTGACGCTCTAACAGCAGAGATTTGACCAATTCATCAATATCGTATTTTCCTTTTTGGGCATCCGACAATCAGAACACCTTCTCTCTTAGAAAATTTCCGTTATTTCGGTTGTATAGCCGGAATATGCTGACGCTGACGGGCAGCCTCATACAGCACGATACCACAGGCCACCGACGCATTCAGCGAGTTAATCTGTCCCGCCATAGGCAAGGACAGCACAAAATCACACTGTTCTTTCACCAGACGGCTAACGCCACGACCCTCAGAGCCGACCACCAGCGCCATAGCGCCCGTCAGGTCGGTACGGCACCAGCTCTCGCCGTCCATATCCAAACCGTACACCCAAATGCCACGCTTTTTCAGTTCTTTGAGCGTCTCGGTGATATTCGCCACACGGGCGACGGGTACGTACTCCACCGCACCGGCAGACGCCTTATACACCGTAGAGGTCAGGCCGACCGAGCGACGGCGAGGCACGATGACGCCGTGAGCGCCTGCCGCCTCGGCGGTACGCAGGATGGCGCCCAGATTGTGAGGATCCTCCAACTCGTCGCACACGATGAAGAAAGGAGACTCTCCCCTCTCCTCGGCTAACTGAAACAAATCCTCCAGGTCAGCGTACTCTTTGCAAGCCGCCACCGCAATCACGCCCTGATGGTTGGGCGCCATAGCATCCAGTTTGCGGCTGTCCACCTCTTTGACGGGGATATTCAGCTGGCGGCACTTGGCCACGATGGCACTGATACTGCCCTGACGGTCACCCTTCGCCACCAGCACGCTGTCCAGCGGACGGCCGGATTTCAGCGCCTCGGTAACGGCGTTACGACCGGCGATATAATCTTCATAGCGTTTCTGCTCATTATCCATAGCACAAATCTCCCTAATGGTATACTAACCCATAGTTACATACATACAATGTACCATATCTTGTGTCAAAATACAAGTATAATCCGCAAAAACCTACCCCATTTTGCAAAAAATACCCTCGGGATTTCTCCCGAGGGTATTTTCGTCTTATGCAGATATTAGATAACCATACTGGGCGGAGTATCCAACGTGCCTTCATTGTTGTTATACGCTCTCCAAATGGCGTCAAATACATCGTGATACTCCATGGGCACAACATAGATGAAATCATCGTATTCAATGCAGTAACCCGATTCCGTCGTGTACATACACATCTCCACGTCCGACTCAAACCGATGGCTGTCATCGCAGGCGTAGAAATAGATTTCGTATATAATCGGCTCTTCAAAAACAGCGTCGAATATAGGGCGCACCGTAGCGAAAACGGTGTTAATCACCTCACTCTGCTCCTTGGTCAAGTAATACCTCTCAAAATCATCGGTCGAATAGTTGTAATACTCATAGAAGTAGGTGGTCATCTCGATGCCCTTTTCCAGTAACGCCGCAGTTTCATCGTATACGTCCTCACGGCAATACCATTCGGTTTTGTGCTCAGCGGGACGATAATCGTAGTACTCCAGCAGAGTGCCATTGCCGCAGACGTCTAAGCTCTCACCAAACCAACTGCTCAGCAGTACAGGCACGTCCGGCTCCGTCGCGTAGACCACGGCATAGTCGTAAGAAACATCCAGTACATCGATGTTCTCAACGCGTTCCAACTTACGATACACGTTGCCGTTCCACAGAATACTGCCGTCTTCTTGCCACACGGCGTGCTCGCTACGCATAATCTCCAGCTCTTCACAGCCACACAAGGAAAGGCACAACACGGTAGCCAATGCCAGCACCAGCCATCGTTTCCATTTTTTCATCATCGCACCTCCTATTTACAATCTTACTTCATTAGTACTCGGTGATATAGGGTGCCACTTCATTTTCATAGAACTCCGCCACGATATTACGGAACACGTCGTTGTATTCCGCAGGCACGGCAGCCAGTCGCCCATCCAAAAACAGATAGAACCCCTCTCGCTTGGACACGATCTCCACCACGTAATGCTCAACAAACAAATGCTTTTCATCACATCGGCTAAGCGTGACGCAGAACTCATCGACTTCAAAAGAACTGAAAAACTCGTCTTGGTCTTTCAGGATGACAAAATCCAAGCCGTTCAACAGCGTATCCACAGCGGCTTCCTCAGAATTCGAAAGATAATACGTCTCTTCTGTCTGTTGTCCGTGGCTTACCGGCCAAGAGTGGTAGAAATAGGTGTCCATCACAGATCCTTTGTCTAAATACTCCTGGAAATACTCTGCCATCTCTTCATAACGGTCCTCACGGCAGAAAAACGTCTCTTGACCGCTGTAACTCCAGTTGTGGAGCAATCCTCTTTCGGTGTCCACCGTCCAGTTCGTGCCGAATTCCTGGCTTAACAGCACCGGCACGTCCGCCTCGGTGACGAAAATCGTTCCATTAACGTAATGCTGATATTCTTCGGGCACGTTCTGCAATTCACGATAGACTACGCCATCCCATAGAATGGTACCATCTTCCTGCCACACGGCATGGTTGGCACGCATCTCCTCCAGCTCCTGACAGCCGCATAGCGATATGCACAGCAGCAGAGCCAACAGCAACGCTATCCAGCGTTTGCTCTTCTTCATATTGCGGCGCCCTCCTTATTCCAGATTCAGGCGTCGGGTCATCAACCAATGAGACACGGCAAAATACAGCACACCGCAGGCAGTACACAACACAATGCCACCACACAAAGCAATATGTATCGTGGCAAAGGGATGCTCAAGCACCCACTCGACCAAAGGTCTCATCTCGATAAAGGTGGCCATGATCATTGCAATAGTGCCCAGCACCTGTCCGATGGTATAGATACCAAAGTAAGCGCCAACCGCACCCAATACACGATGCTTCGATACCTGCTGGCCAATGCAGATACAGCAATAGAACAGCAGAATCTCTACCGTTATTACCACAAACACGGCCACCACTGCCTCCACGGCATACAGCGGGAAATGGGCACCCCACTCCTCGACACTCATCTTAAAGAGATACCAAATCGCCTTGCCGATCTCTACCGTCAAATCGCCTAAGGTCACCACAATAACCGACAGCGCCACGGCCAGCAGAGTAACCACCTCCGTAGCCACCGCCACGGTCAGCTTCACCCACAAATGCTGGCTGGTAGTCACGGGCAACGTAAAGGTGAGATAGCCCTCGCCGCTAAACATATTGCGATAGAAACGAGTCACCGCAAAAATCAGCGGAGACGCCACGCAGGCAATCAGTGCCACGACGTAGAAAAACACCGACGAGGAACTGACGATGTCGTAAATCAAATTATCCGTCTCAAACAGATGAATCAAACGACCCATCAAAGACAAACCCAACAGCACAACCCACATGGGTGTCATAGATCGCCACATAGCATGAAATTCATGCTTAAATAACTTCTTTACCATCTGAACACCTCCCTAAACAGGCCGTCCACGCTCATACCTTCCTCGGCACGGATATCCTCTACCGATTTTTTCAGCACCAAATAGCCGTCACGGATAAACAGTACCTCATCCAAAATCTGCTCCACGTCTGCGATCAGATGAGTGGAAATCAGCACCGTTGCCTCGGGATTGTAGTTGTTGATAATGGTGGAAATCACATAGTCACGGGCGGCAGGGTCTACGCCGGCAATCGGCTCATCCAGCACATACAGTTTTGCCTGGCGGCTCATCACCAGAATCAGGCACACCTTCTCTTTGTTGCCCTTAGACAGGGACTTTAAACGATGTTTGGGAGAAATACCCAAACGGCTGAGCATCTCATAGGCTCGCTCGGAGGAAAAATCGGCGTAAAAATCCGCAAAGTAGCCCACGATCTGCTCCACCGTCATCCATCCATTGAGATAAATGTTGTCCGGCAAATAAGCCACCTTTGCCTTAGTGGAGGGGCCGGGCAGTTCGCCGTCAACAAACAACGCGCCGGAGGTAGGCATCAGCAGGCCGTTAAGAATCTTAATCAAAGTGGTCTTTCCCGAGCCATTGGGGCCCAGCAAACCCACAATCTTACCGCTTTCCAAGGTAAAGGTGACGCCATTTAAGGCATTCGTATTGCCATAGCGCTTTACCAAGTTTTCACAACGCAACAATTCACTCACAGTACCACTCCTTTACAAAATTACGGGTCTCCTCTGCCGATAGGCCGAGACTCTCCATCACAGCGAAAAACTCCTTCGTCTTCTCGCAGCGTAGCTCCTGCAGCACCTCACGGGCACGGGTAATGTCCTCTTGCACGTACCAGCCACTGCCACGCACCGAGTAGAGCAGGCCCTGCTCCTCCAACGTGTCCAACGCCTTTTGCACCGTGTTGGGATTTACACCCCATCCCGCCGCCAATTCGCGCACGGCAGGCAAACGGCGATCCCCGTCATACTTGCCGCGGACGATGTCTACACACAACAATTCACAAATCTGCGGACACACAGGGCGGTTCTTATCCAACTGTCTCATGTACCTATCGCCTCCTTTTGTATTAGTTTACTATTGAAATAATACAATTTATTTTTCCGTTTGTCAATAGTTAAAAGCAAAAAAGAGAAGCAAACGCAATAATACGCTTACTTCTCCTCGCTTTTAGTCCTCGTCAGGGCGATCCCAGTTGTGCCACACATCCTGCACGTCGTCGTTGTCGTCCAGCATATCCAGCAGTTTCTCCATATTCTTGATGGCGTCGGGGTCGTCAATGGCGGTCAGCACGTCGGGCACCATCTGCACCTCGGCGGCCACAAACACGTAGCCCTTTGCCTCCAAATCGTCACGCACGGCAGAGAAATCCTCGGGCTCGGTGGTAATCTCGAACACGTCCTCGTCGGCCTCAAAATCGGAAGCGCCGGCCTCCAGAGCGTCCTCCATCACCTTGTCCTCATCCAGGCCTTCGGCCTCGATGATCAGCTTGCCCTTTTTGTTGAACATAAAGGACACGCAACCGGTCTGACCCAGATTGCCGCCGCACTTATCGAAATAATGGCGCAAATCGGCCGCAGTACGATTGCGGTTGTCGGTCAGAGTCTCCACGATCACAGCGATACCGCAGGGACCGTAGCCCTCATACTGCAGGGCCTCGTAGTTTTCACCATTGCCCTCGCTGGCGGCCTTCTTCAGAATGCGCTCGATGTTATCGTTGGGCACGTTGTTGGCCTTCGCCTTGGCGATAGCATCCTTCAGTTTCGAGTTGGTCGCAGGATCGGCACTGCCACCTTCACGGATTGCCACAGAGATCTCACGGCCCATTCTGGTGAAAATCTTCGCCTTCTGGCCGTCGGTCTTTTCCTTTTTACGCTTAATATTGTTCCATTTAGAATGTCCGGACATGAGTAAAACTCCTATCTATTAAAATATCTCAAACAGTATAGCACAACCGTTTGCATTTTGCAACACAATTATTCGTCAGCGCCCAAACTCCGCCAATAGGCGGCAATCTCCGCCGCCGTCGCCTGCACGCGGCCCTGACACTGTCGGTCATCACCGCCGCCACGGCCGTGAAGTGCACCCGTCATCTGCGCCGTTTCCGCTTTGACGTCACCCGTGCCACCCAGCACGAATTGATAGGCGCCGTCGGTGCCCGAATAGGCGGCGCAAATACCGCCGCAACGGCGCGTCAGGCCATTGACCACCTGCCGCAACATCTCGGTATCCCATCCATCGCCGATAAGATACACCGGTTTGTCCGTCGGCGCGACCATCTCTACCTGTAGGCGGGCAATCTCTCGGTTTGCCGCACGCAGAGCCAGTTTCAGAGCGTCTCTCTCGCCCATCAAGCGGTCCACAGCCGCCGTTAAGTCTAACTGCTTTACAGACAGTTTTGCCGATAAAGCCGCACTCTGCCGATACCGCAGGCGGTAATCCTCCAGCGCAGCGTCCCCACACAGCAAATGAATACGCACGCCGCCTTTATAGCGGATAAAATCCAATAGTTTGATGAGTCCTATCTCGCCCGTCCGTGCCACGTGAGGAGCACAGCAAGCACAACAATCCACGCCTTCGATGGTTACCAAGCGCACCTCGCCATCCAACTCTTTTTTGCTGCGATAGGTAGCCTGCGCTAACTCCTCCGCCGTGGGAATAGTGGCAATCACCGCCACGTTGGCCGCTACCACACGATTGGCCTCATCCTCGATAGCGTCGATTTGCTCACGGGTAAGCTCGCCGTCCAAATCCAGCGTCACGTCCTCGCTACCCAGATGAAAACCTACGTTATTCAGCCCGTGCCAACGATGGGCGATACTGCACACGATATGCTCGGCGGTATGATGACGCATACGGGAAAAACGCTGCTCCCAATCCAGCACACCTTCCACCTCGGCGCCCACAGGCAGCGGCTCTGCCACATAGTGCCAGATCTCGCCATCCACAATCTGTACGTCCGCGACCGTCAAGCCACCCAGCGTGCCCGTATCCGCTGCCTGTCCGCCACCTTCGGGGAAAAAGGCGGTGCGATTCAATCGTATAGCAAAACCGTCCTTGTGCGGCACGCACTCCTCAACGGTAGCGGCAAACGAGCGACAATAGCTATTCCGTTCATATAACTTCTCGGTCATAGGCTCACCCTTAAGTTTCATAATGTCTTTATTATACTCTCTCCCTACCTTATTTGCAAGCATAACTAAAAAGAACGTCCGCACAGAATCTTCTGCACGGACGTTCTCCTCTTGCGATCTTATTTTACGATACCCAAGAACTTCAAGACGCACAACACGATACCAACGATGTTGTACACACCGATCAAGCTACCCACGATGGAGAAAATAATACCAATGATGGGCAGAGCAGCCAAAATGCCAATCAGGAAACCAACCACCGCAACAATAACGATGAAGATGATCAACTGAATGAGGAAAGAGGCCAGATCCTTCTCCTTAATCTTAAAGGGAGTGGGCCAAAACTTTTTGAGCAGATCCATTCTTTTCACCTCCTTTGATTTGTTGTTTATCATCACTCAAAGCAATTTGAGCAAAGTTTCACCCGGTGCAACGTAACAATCCGCCATTGCTTCGATCTTATCCTGATAAGGGTTGTATTGGTCGTAAATCGCCACCGTCGGAAATCCTGCGCCCACGGCGGTGGATACCGCCACAAAGGCGTCCTCAAAAATCCATGTGTTAGGTAGGTTTCCCAATCGCTCTTTTGCCAGAAAATAGATATCCGGCACGTCCTTCCCCTTACCGATCTCGCCGCAGGAAAGCACGTCCACAAAATAATCCCGAATACCACAATGGTCCAGCGACGCCATAACCAAAGGCAACGGCGTAGCAGAGGCGATACACATTTTCACGCCACGACTACGTAGAACATCCAAAAACTCTCGCACGCCATTCTTCAACTGCACCCGATTGGAGTAAAAATCGAGGAAAACAGCTTGCGTCAGTTTGAGCAATTCTTCCGCACTCTCTCCCAATCCATAGTGCTCGTGGAGCATTGCCATGGACTCGGAAAGCGGCAGTACACGCATCAGACGGTTATCCTCTTCGCTGATGACCGTACCAATCTTATTGGGATAGGCTTTTCCATACGCCTCGGTCAGCACATCCCACAGCATCAAGGAATCCACCAGCGTGCCATCCATATCGAAAATAGCCGCTTGTATATCCTGCATTGTGCCACCTCCGCAGCCAAACCATTTCACCCATTCAGTATATCACTATCTCTGTAATAGCGCAACAAAAATATGAAAAAAGCAGCGAAAAACATCCGTTTTTCGCTGCTTTTCTTTATCCCGTCGTGCGTTGTGCGCGCATAAGTTTGCGCAACAATTCCGCCATAGGAACAATCAGCAGACCGGCCAGCGTGTTTCCGACCGCCATCATAGGGTCGGCCCACAGCCACCCGGCCATAATCCAAGCCTTTGTGGCCTCCCAACCCATGCCGTACATCAACGCCTGACCCGGCGCATACAGAATGCCAAAGCAGATACCGTGCAAACCACACACCAGCGGATACACCACACAGGCCATTCTCTTCGGCATTTCCTTCGGCAGCAACATCGTCACGCCCCACAGCACCGTCCACACGTACAGATACGGCACCCACCAAGGTGCAAAGCCGGCGTAAAGGCCGTTGACCATCACGTAGATGTAGATGGGAATCAGGGCTTTCACACGAAACACAAAGGTGTATACCATGGTCAACATAGCCAGCAGATGAATGTTCGGCAGGAACTCCATCACAATTTTGGAGATGAACATCACCATACCCAGCATGGCAAACAGCACCAACTCGAAGACGGTTAGCCCCTGTTTCTTACTTGGTGCGCTCAAGGCTGTAGGTCACTCCCTCTTCGATATTGGTGGTATCCACACCACCTACCGCATACTCGCCGTTGACGTAGAAGGCCCAGTAATACTGATCTACGTCGTAGTCGGCCACAATGCCATTGACCTTCTTCACGAAGAGACCGTACTGGCTCTCCTCGCCCTCCAGCAGGTTATGCTCCTGCAGGGCAGCGCCTACCGTGGTCTTGTCGGTGTGGATAGTAAAGGTGATTTGGTGTCCCTCCGCCTTCACCTGCACGGTGAGGGTTTTTGCGCCCTCGCCCAATTCCGCGTCGGACACGTACTTCGCATTTTTCCACAATTCGAACTCTTGGTTTTCGTTGGGTGTTTGACCGCAGGCGGTGAGGCATACTATACAGCACAAAAGCGCCGCTACCGACAGCCAACTCATTACTTTTTTCATCTTTTTCATCCTTTCTTGTAAATCGGTTACCAAACAAAAGGATAAAATAAAAGCACCCTCCACGGGGTGCTGTGAAAAAGGCGGACTCCTGCCGTACCGATGTGCACAACCTCCCCACTTGCCCGAGAGACTTTTATTGGCATCACAGGCCGATAAGCATTCCGACTTGACTCGTCAAAGCGAGAGTTACGGTAATGGCTGTTGCCGCGGACTTTCACCGCGATTCCCTTATCCCCTAACACACGATTTCCAATCGCGTGTCCGACAACGGATATATTACCCGATGACCTGCGTTTATTCTTTTGTGCCGTCATTATAGCATACCGCCACGAAAAAAGCAAGCAATAAAGGCCGCCATACGGCGGCCTTTATCCTGAAAACCATTACAACACGACTGAAATACTCATATTTTCACAGCGGCACTCGTAGAAAGACATGCCCGTGAATTCATTCAAGATTTCGGCCACATCAACCAGACCGGGGCAAGTATAGTAACGCACAACCACACGCAATCCATCCTCGTTGATGATTTCCACGTCTTGTTGCTCATCACTTTTCGCCAAAAGGTTCATTTCCGTCCAATGGTGATCGTTATAATACACCGTAAGCCCTACAAACCAAACACCGTCGGGTACTTCGTATGTCAACGAACGCTCGCCAAATGTCACATTAACTTTCATAATCTTCCACCGCAATACGCACTTGCATATCGTTGTTGTCCACGCTCATAATCGGCCCAACGCATCCCGTTTCCACAGCAGACTCCAGCATACTGCTGACCTGCGGATAATCTTCCTCACCAATCATTTGTAACAGCGTTCCATTATCCATCATCTTTTTTAATGCCGTCACAGGAAACTGCACTTTCATATCCATATCCGCAGGTCCCATATGGAACTTAATGACCAACACTCTTCGTGCAATCACATCCGCGTCGGCCTCTTTCAACTTAGGAACACTCTGCTCACCCTCAACGATGGCGGCTACGCTCACTCCAAGTGCTTGCGCCAAAGTAGACAATACCGTCACATCGGGATAAGAAGCATCTCGCTCCCATTTGGAGACCGCCTGCGCCGTGACGCACATCTTCTCCGCCAGTTCCTCCTGCGTCAAGCCTTTCTTTTTACGCAATTCAGCGATATTCTGACCAATTGTATTCATACGTCGTTTCCTTTCTGTAAAAACTTGTCTCAGCGCTTTGACAAGTTCATTGTAGCACAAGATGCGGTAGTTTCCACAGACCAGCGGTTGTTTTTGACCGATTTACTGAACTATCCGTTGAATTTGCGCAAATCCCCGATGGAAATACCATCGGGGATATCATCATTTCACAATCTGCTCATACAAGCGGCGCAAGACGTCTGCCGACAACGGTACGGGATGGTTGCCCAAACGCTCCACGTTGACGCCTGCCACCAAACAAGCAATCTCCTCGTCACGGTGCTCCGCCACAGGGCAACCCAATTTCATCTCACCCATCATCCCATCCAACAAGGCGACCGCCTCTTGAGAGGTCGCCACACCCAAACACGCCGCAATCTCATCCAGCACCGCCTTCAAGCTTTCATCGGCGCAGGTGAGCATATATTCCCACACACGGGGCAGGCACAGCGCCACGGCGTGGCCGTGAGGCAAGCCGTAGAAAGTCGTCAGCTTGTAACTCATAGCGTGAGGTGCCGTGGTGGTGGTGATGTGTATTGCCTGCCCTGCCAGATTGGAGGCACGCAGAATCTCCATCGTTGCCGCCTTGTCATCGTCGAAAATATAGCCGCGCCAATGCTGCGCAACGCCACGGATGGCCTCAGCCGCCAGTTTGCGGCTCTCTGCCATAGCCGCCACCGACCAATAGGACTCGATGGCCTGCCCCAGTGCGTCCATCATGGTGCATTTTCGCTGATAATCGGGCAGGGTGTACAGCACCGCAGGCTCTAACACGGCATAGTCGGGCAGAATGCTGTCGTGGTGCACCGACTGCTTTTCACCGTGATGATAAATCACCGCAAAGCGAGTGGATTCGCTGCCCGTGCCTGCCGTAGTCGGCAGGGCAATCAGCGGTATGCCGGTGTCTTTGTAGGGCTGTTCCAGATAACAAACCTCGTCGGACATAGGCGCATACATTTTAATGCATTTTGCCACATCCATGGCGCTGCCGCCGCCCACAGCCACGATAGCATCGCATTTATTGGCGCGATACACCTCTATGCCGCGGCAGACCTCGTCATACTGGGGATTTGACGTAAAACCGGTAAAGGTCACGTAAGGAATATCCAATTCCGCAAAATAATCCGCCACGGGCAAACGGCGAAAAGAGCCGCCGCACACCAACAGGAATTTGCGGCAACCCAATTTATGCAAAATTCCCTTGATTTGGCGGTACACACCCTCGCCGAACAAAATCGTTTGAGACATAATATCACCTCGTCCATTCTTAATCAAACAGTCGTTTGCTGTGTGCCCACGCAATGGCACTGTAGGTCACCAAACCAAGGCAGATGCTCACATTAAAACTGCGCAGACCGCTGGCTATAAAAGTCCAAATTCCAATAATCGTGTACACACCAAAAACAATCGTAATCAACAATTCAAACACGTCGATAAACCAATCGGGGCACGACTCTCGCTTTACTTGTATGTAAATGATGAAATTCACACCGAAAAACCATACTGTGGATACCACGGGCGTGGCAATCACGGTGTTAAATTTATCCTGTTCCACTCCGAATAGCACAAACAGCAGATAAAACAAGCCGGCCAACACCAGCGGCACTAAAACGGACAATTTATGGTTACCATACAGCGCATCCAACAGTTTTCTCATTAAACATCACCGCCTTTTCATCATTGTAGCATACTCGAAAAGAAAGAACAAGTGCGAAAACAGGACACCGCAAAAGAAAAAGGGATACCGCAAGCGGTATCCCTTTTTCTTTGGGTGTTTTGAACTTAATGGCACGAATGAAAAGTGCCTGAAAACCGAGGATTTTCTCTTTGACTGTCTTGTTTCATTCTTTAAATATTTACTATATAAGTTTGCTTTTTAATCGTTTTATTTGCTCATTAAAATAATTTATATAAGTATCAAATTGAGCATTTTCAATGATAGGTATAATATTTAAAGCTTTTTCAGTTTCCTCAATAGCTTTCTCTATCTTTCCAATTTCCTCATAATATTCAGCTAACTTCCACATCATTTGAAGCATATTTTCAAAAGAAATCCATTTTTGCTTTTCGGCAGCTTCAAATTTTTGTTTCCCCGACAAAAGATATGCTTTCTCTGTCAACTTTGTAAAATATATCTCAGGAATTTGCTCAATTGCGGCCTCAGCGCTCTGAAAATCTCCTTTTGCCTTATAAGCATAGGCAAGAAACCGGAGAGCATCATATTTCACATCATATTGAGTAGTTTTTTCAATAAGTTTATTTGCGACTATAATTGTTTCATCAGGATTTTCTGAATAATTCAGAACATACAGCAGGTTATTTAACAATATATCATTTTCAGGATATTTTTTCAAACCCTCTTCAAGTATCCGCCTACTCTCATGAGAATCGCTCTCCCTATATTTATATGCCTCTTCGGTTATGCGTTCAACTGCATATTCGATTTCTTTTAGATTGAAATCGAACAATTCATCCATCGATACTCCAAAATAACTCGCCAAGACTGGAGCAAGTGTGATATCTGGAAGAGCAATATTATTTTCCCATTTACTAACAGCTTGAAAAGAAATTCCTATACTTTCTGCTAACTGTTCTTGAGTTATGCCTCGTTGTTTGCGTAGTTCTCTAATTTTATTACCAATATTCATTATGTGCCTCCTAAATAAAGTAAAGTGCACTTGTTTTTGAGCCCAATTAAAGTATAACATACAGTTTTTATACTATCAATAACTTGTGAAACGATATTTTCAACCGTGAGTTGAAAGTGATATTCTGTGCCTCGCACAGAGTGATATTACGCCTTTCGGCATAGTGATATTTCTGCTTACGCAGAAGTGATATTATATTCGCCTCCAAAACTCGCGAAGCGAATATCACTTGCGAAGCAAATATAACTGAGCGAAGCTCAATATAACTCGCCGAAAGGCAAATATAACTGAAAAAACTCTTGTTCTTTCGAACAAGAGTTTTTTTGGAGCTGGTTGACGGACTTGAACCCCCGACCTGCTGATTACAAATCAGCTGCTCTACCAACTGAGCTAAACCAGCGAATGTAGTTTTGCAACGAGGATTATTATAGCAAGACGGAAGCGGTTTGTCAAGGGAAAGGTGTTGCTAAAAGGGATCGAACTCCGGTTTTGCAATTGTTCGCTCAAAGTCAGTCAAGTAACGGGAGGATCGAACTCCGTCGGATGCTTCGCATCCTCATTACAAGCAAAAGAAGATCGAACTCCGGTTTTGCGCCGAGATGGTGCGAGTCAAAATATGTACGAGCGCAAAACCTAAGCATTTCTTCGAAATGCGGGAGTTCGATCCATCGGCCACAACGAAAAAGTAGAACACCGCATTTGCGGGGCTGGACTTTTTTTGTGGGGGCGGGGGGGGGGGGACTCCTGACCC
>JAZPZT010000108.1:0-2280 GCA_045544815.1 Acutalibacteraceae bacterium
CTCGAGGGGAAGGGGGACCGCCGAACGGCGGTGGATGAGGTGGTCTAAGATAACGCCGACTTCGTCGGCTACACCTCATCAGTCAGCCTGACGGCTGACAGCTTCTCCTCAAGGAGAAGCCTTACGTAGCATCGTCCTCAATCATCAAGCGGACAATCTCCTCATCCGTGGGCTGCATGCCCACGCGGCCGATGTGACCCACGTCGCGGATGGTGGCGGCGGTATCCTCTTTGAGGATACCCGTGCCCTCGGCATAGGCTTTGCCCTGCATGGCCAGGGTGTGGGCAAACAGCGCCGCATCCAATGCGGAGGAAATTTTCACCGCGCAGGAGGCTTTGGCACCGTCGCAGATGATACCGGGAATATCGGCGAGGGTGTTGTCCACCGTATCCTTAATCTGCTCGATGGTGCCGCCCACCAGATAGGTGATGGCCGCACCTGCCGCACAGGCGGCGGACACCGCACCGCAGAAGGCGGACAGCTTGCCGATATACTCTTTCTGATACACCGTCAGCAGGCTGGAGAATACCAGCGCACGCATCATTTTTTCCTCGCTCATCTGTTTCTCACGGGCATAGACGATGACCGGCACGGTGGAGGTGATACCCTGATTACCACTACCGGAGGTGATGATGACCGGCATATCGCAGCCGTCCATACGTGCCTCGGAGGCGGCGGCGGCATAGGCGCGCATTTTGGCGTACACGCCGTTTTGGTAGGTGTCCAGAATCGCCTTGCCGATACCGATACCGTAGTCGCCCTGCATACCACGGCCTGCAATCGCCATATTGCACTCAATCTGCTTGGCGGTGAAGGGGCGGATGAGATCCAATTCCACCTCGTTGGCGAAATCGTAGATATTCTCAATGCTCAGGTCGCTGCGGTCTGCCACCTCGGTGGCCTCCCGCAGATCCTCTACCCAATGGAGGATCTCACGGTCACGGGTGATACGCACGATGTTTTGGTGGCTGTAGCGCACCTCTACCTCTACGTGGTGGCCGCCGCCGTCCAGTTCAATGATAAAATGGAGAGGGATGGCGGATTCCAAAAACTCCACCTTGGCCCGTCTCTCCTGCAAAAATTGCACCGTGGCACGGCGTCCCTCGTCGGACACCTGCTCCAGCACCTCCATATGGCGCTGGGCGTCGCCTGCCAGCGCACCCAAGACGCAGGCCGCCTCGATACCGGTCATGCCGCCGGAGTTGGGAATGCGGACACAGCGCACGTTTTTGATGATGTTGCCACTGCACCAGGCGGTAATGCGCTCGGGGTTACAGCCCAGTGCCTCGCGGCCTTTGGCGGCGGCATAGGCCAGCGCAATCGGCTCGGTACAGCCCATGGCAGGCACCAATTCCTCCGCGAGGATGGCCAAAAAATCTTGTTTCATCTTCTCGTTCATAGCAGTCACGCTCTTTCAACGTCGTTTGGAATACATTAACCAATCTATTTTACCAAATCCTACCGCATTTGTAAAGAGGGGGAGCGAAAAAGCCTATTTGTCGTTTCTCCGCTCCAATATCGCCGTCAAAATCTCGGTGTCCTCGGGTGTGGTGAGGTGGAGTTTGTTCAGCGAGGTGTCCTTCGACAGGTGCAGGGTGTGCCCGTAGTGGAGCAACAGGGTGGGGAGATAAGACGCCTCGTCCATCTGCACCCCTTGGGCCCACGCGCGGTCGTACAGCGCTTTGGCGAGGCCATACTGCGCCGTCCAGGGCAGGTTGAGGGTGCGGTGTGTCTCTTTGTAGTGGATGGCGGCGGCGGTAGCACCGTCAAAGGTTTCCGCCAGATTATAGATACAGGGCATGGCCGCCATGGCGTTGCCGTATCGTGCCGCCACCCGAAAGGTATCCTCCAGAATCTCCTCGGTGAGAAACACCCCTGTGCTCAGGCACACCGCCACCACGTCCTCGGGGTTGGCAACCCCCTCCAGCCCACGAAAGCCGCAGTAGGTGGAGGCTTGGCAGGTGTCGCCGCCCTCCACCACCCATTTCACCTTGCGGTAGCCGTATTCCGCGCACCACTCCCATATCGCCTGCCGATAGGCAGGGACGGTGACTACGCACACGCCGTCCACGCAGGCGGCCTTTTCCAGTATTTCCAGCACGTAGGTGACCACGGGTCGCCCTGCGATTTCGGTGAATTGCTTGGGCACGCTCGCCCCCAATCGTTTGCCCGTTCCTCCTGCCAGCACCACCGCATAGTTCATTTTACCGCCTCTTTCGCACAAAAAGTCGGTGTTAGTATGCCCCTTTGACACAAAAAATCCCGAGGTGTCTTGCGACA
>JAZPZT010000109.1:0-47142 GCA_045544815.1 Acutalibacteraceae bacterium
CGCCATCGGCGCCGGCGCCGACTGCGTGGCGGTGTGCGACTCCACCGGCGCCCGTCTGCCGGACGATTTCGCCGCCTTTATCGGTTCTGTGAATACCACCGTGCCTGTGGGCGTGGCCTGCGACAACAAAAACGGTCTCGCCTGCGCCTCTGCCATTCTGGCGGTGCGTGAGGGCGCCGACAGCGTGAAAACTGCTATCGGCGGCGATTGCGTGGATTTGGCTACCTTTGCGATGATGGTTAAGAATTGCGGCGACAGCTATGGTTTCGCCTGCGGTGTCAAGTACACCGAGATGGGCCGCATTATCCAGCAAATCGGCTGGATCACCGACCCTGCCCGCAACGAAAAACCTGCTTCCGTCGCTGCTTTTGCCGAGGACGGCATCCGCTTGGACCGGAAGGACGACCGTCAGGCGGTGTCTGCGGCGGTGGCAAGCCTCGGCTACGACCTATCCGAAGAGGACACGGCCCGTGTCTATGAGGAATTCTGCCGCGTGGCGGAGAAGAAAACGGTGACGCCTAAGGAATTGGACGCCATCGTAGCCAGTGTGGCCATGCAGGTGCCGGCCACCTATACGCTGGTCAACTACGTCATCAACTCGGGCAACATCATCACCGCCTCCGCCCAGATTACGTTAGAGCGAGAGGGCAAGAGCCTGCAGGGAGTCTGTATCGGTGACGGCCCCATTGACGCCGCTTTCCGTGCCATCGATCAGATTATCGGCCATCACTACGAACTGGACGATTTCCAAATTCAGGCGGTCACCGAGGGCAAAGAGGCCGTGGGTAAAGCGGTCATCAAGCTCCGTGCCGCAGGCCGTCTGTACAGCGGTAGCGGTATTTCCACCGACATTTTGGGCGCCTCTCTGCGCGCCTATCTGAACGCTGTGAACAAGATCATCTACGAGGAGGGTTAAAGAATGAAACTCTCTTTTTCGACCAAAGGCTGGCATACGCCCACCTTTGAGCAGTTCTGCGAGGTGGCGGAGGATCTCCGCTTTCAGGGTATCGAACTGCATAATATCTACAACCGCCTCTTCACCGATAAGGATGGCGCCTTTCACGATTACACCGCGGCGGCAACCCGCCGCCGCCTGTTTGAAAAGGGGCTGGACATCCCTTGTATCGACACCGTATGCAACGCCTCTGAGGGTGCTACCGACCGCGCGGTAGAGGAAATCACCCGTTGTTTGGAGATTGCCTCCAACTTGGGCATTCCCTGCGTGCGGCTGAAGGCGGCCTCTGCCGAGGACACCGCCGCCGCTGTGGCTCTTGTGAGCGAACTGGTGGCAAAAATGCTGCCTGCCGCCGCCGAGCAGGGCGTCACTCTGGTGATTGAGACCTCGGGCCTGTTTGCCGATACCGCCGCCCTGCGCGATCTGCTGGATTCTTTCGCCAGCGACCACGTGGCGGCGCTGTGGAACTGGTCTGCCGCCTATTTCGGCGGCGGCGAGAGCCCTGAGCAGGTTATCAAGAACCTGGGCGCCTACGTGCGCCACGTCCACGTCAGCGACGCCTGCGCTGCCGAGGGCGGTCCGGAATATTGCCTGATGGGCGAGGGCGAATTGCCCGTCAAAGAGCTGATGTTGGCACTGCGCTCGGTGAACTACGACGGCTATATCTCGTTGGTGTGGGATCCTGCTTGGTGTCCCGAGTTGGACGATATGGAGATCATCATGACCCAGTTCGTCCACTATATGCGCCAGTTTGGCGATACCTCCCGCAACGAGAGCGCTCTCTACTGGAATCGTGCCCACACCGGTAAGTACGTGTGGGAGAAGGATCGCCTCATCGACTGCACTTTTTCTCAGGTGCTGGATCGGATGGTGGAGGAGTTCCCCGACCAGTATGCGTTCAAATATACTACTCTTGACTACACCCGCACCTACAGCGAGTTCCGCGATGACGTGGACGAGTGCGCCCGTGCGCTGATTTCTTGCGGCGTTAAGGCAGGCACCCACGTGGCGGTGTGGGCCTCCAACGTGCCCCAGTGGTACATCGCCTTTTGGGCAACGGTGAAACTGGGTGCTGTTCTCGTGACGGTGAATACCGCTTACAAGATTCACGAGATCGAATACCTGCTCCGTCAGTCGGACAGCCACACCCTCATTATGACCGAGGGGGCCAAAGATTGCCACTACGGCGAGATTGTAGCGGAGCTGTGTCCTGAATTGGCTTCTCTCAAGGCTGGCCAGCCTCTCCACGCCAAGCGCCTGCCCTTCCTGCGCAACGTCATCACCGTGGGCTATAAGCAGAAGGGGTGTATGGAGTGGCACGATTTCATCGCCCGTTCCCAGCAGGTGTCCCTCGCAGAGGTGCACCGTATGGCGGCACAGGTGGACAAGGACGACGTGTGCAATATGCAGTACACCTCCGGCACCACCGGCTTCCCCAAGGGCGTGATGTTGACCCATTACAACGTGGTCAACAACGGCAAATACATCGGCGACCGTATGGATCTCTCCACCGCCGACCGTATGATGATTCAGGTGCCTATGTTCCACTGCTTCGGTATGGTGCTGTCCATGACCGCCAGTATGACCCACGGCACCACCATGCTTCCTCTGCCGTATTTTTCTCCCAAGCCGGCGCTGGCCTGCGTGCATAACGAGCATATCACCGCCTTTAACGGCGTGCCCACGATGTTTATCGCCATGATGCAGCACCCCGATTTTGAAAAGACCGATTTCTCCCATATGCGTATTGGCATTATGGCAGGCTCCAACTGCCCTGCCGACCTGATGAAGGAGGCCGCAAACGGCCGTATGGGTATGCGTGAAATCGTGTCGGTGTACGGCCAGACCGAGGCCGCCCCCGGTTGCACCATGAGCACCTACTCCGATTCCTTGGAGGTGCGTACCGAGACGGTGGGCAGCGCGTTCGCCCACGTGGAGTGCAAGATCATCGACCCGGAGACGGGTGCCGATTGCCCCGACGGCGTCAACGGCGAGTTTGTGGCCCGTGGCTACAACATTATGAAGGGTTATTACAAAATGCCTGCCGCCACTGCCGAGGCCATCGACGCCGACGGCTGGTTGCATACGGGCGATTTGGCTTGCCGCCGTCCCGACGGCAATTATCTCATCACCGGTCGCCTCAAGGATATGATTATCCGTGGCGGCGAGAACATCTATCCCAAGGAGATCGAGGAGTTTATCTACACCTGTCCCAAGGTGCGGGACGTGCAGGTCATCGGCGTCCCCGACCAGCGGTACGGCGAGGAGATTATGGCCTGTATCATCCTCAAGGATGGCGAGGAGATGACGGTGGAGGAGATGACCGCCTACATCGCCGCTCATTTGGCACGGCATAAGGTGCCCCGCTACATCCGCTTCGTGGACGCCTTCCCCATGAATGCGGCGGGCAAAATCCTCAAGTACAAAATGCGTGAGGAAGCGGTAGAATGGATCAAAGCAGGTGAGGGCAAATGATCGGACAGTATAAAGTGATGGACGCCCATTGTCATGTGTATCCTGCCGCCATCGCCTCCCGTGCGGTGGGCGGCACCGACGCCTTCTACGGCGTTACTTCCGTCTACGACGGCACGGTGGAGACCCTGCTGGATAAGGAGATTGCCGCCGGCGTGGATCATTTTGTCATCCAGTCGGTGGCGACGACACCGAAGCAGGTGAAGAGCATTAACGAGTTTATTGCTCGCACCGTCGCCGAGGGAGAGGGCCGTTTCACAGGTCTCGGCACCCTCCATCCCGACAGCGCCGACATTCAAGGCGACGTGGAGCACATTCTGGAATTGGGGCTCAAAGGTGTCAAAATGCACCCCGACATTCAGGCGTTTAAGATCGACGACTATCGCTGTCTGAAAATCTATGAACTGTGCGAGGAGCACCACCTACCCGTCCTGCTGCACACAGGTGACGACCGCTACGATTATTCCAATCCCAATCGGCTGTTGCCCGTGCTGGAAATCTATAAAGATTTGACCTTCATCGGCGCTCATTTGGCAGGCTATTCCATTTGGGAGGAGGCCTGTGACAAGCTGGGGCACGCCCCCAACCTGTATGTGGACTGCTCCTCCTCCTTCTTCCGCCTTTCCGCCGAAAAGGCGGAGGAACTGATGCGCCGTTGGGGTGCGGATCGGGTGCTGTTCGGCACCGATTACCCTATGTGGGCGGCGGACAAGGAGTTGGCAACCTTGATGAGTATGCACTTCTCTGAGGAGGAGTTCCGCAAGATTCTGTGGGATAATGCGTACCATTTGTTTGTAAAATAAGAAAAAGCCGATGGGCAATAATTGCCCATCGGCTTTTTTGCGTGTATGGATCGGTTGCTCGCAAGCAATGAGAGAGCAGGTCTCTATTTTTTATATTGAGACGGCAGAGTGCCGAAGCGTCGTTTGAAACAGCGGGAGAAATAAGAGATATTTTCAAATCCGCAGGCGGAGGCCGCCTCGGACACCGACGCGCCGTTCATAATCAACCGTTTGGCCTCCTTGCAACGGATGAGATTGACCATCTCAAACACGGTCTGCCCCGTCAGTACCTTGAACTCCCGCGACAAATGGTATTTGCTGATGCCTACGTGTTGAGCGATGTCGTCCAGCGTCAGCTTTTCCGACAGATGGTTTTTGATATACAGGATGGTGTGCTTTACTCGATCCACCGAGGGTGAAACGGCGTTCTCCACCTTTTCGTCGTCGACGGTGTAGCGTTCACACAAATGGATGAGCAGCGCCAGCAAGGCGCAGCGCACACGGGCGATGCTGTGCTGTTGCGGACACGCCTGGTGTTGTCCGATAGCATCCACGACGGCGGTGTACAGGGCGGATACGTGGTCATCTCGCAACGAGTCTTGCAGGCGGATTTTGGTCATGTCCAGTCCGCTTTCTTTACAGAAGGTGTTGCCGATAATGAGGCAACGGTATACTACCTCATCGGTGCTGTGGACTGAGTGCAGGACGTTGGAGTTGATCACCACCAGCGTACCGGGGGTGAAATCCAGCGTCTCGGTGTCGCATTTAACATAGCCCTGCCCCGATAGACATAAGAGCAGTTCGATATTCTCGTGCCAGTTTGGTGGGCAGTAGGTGGAGTTGACCGTGTCGGTGTGAAAAATAAAGGGAAGGAGTGGGTGCTTCCAGTTGTGAGTCTCGTATGTTGTTTTCAGCATAATTTCTCCTGTGAGCAATATTGTGCTATTTTTTATCAATACAGAGGCTTGTTTTTCGTTAGTTTTGATTATAAAATGAAAATAGCAAAAGTGCAACACTTTTTTGCGAAGGAGTGAAGGTAATGTATCGTTTTCCCCTGGGAGTGATTTTGGAGTCTTTGCGTATGGAGCGCAGCGCAGCCATTCGACAGGCGGCGGCATTGGGAGCCAAGGGCATTCAAATGTATGCCACGTATGGCGATAATGCCCCGGAAAACCTGACGACGGCAGACCGACGGGCCTTGCTGGACGAAGTGAAGAGTGCCGGTCTGGTGTTTTCCGCCCTTTGCGGCGACCTGGGGCGCGGTTTCGGCAATCGGGAGCTCAATCCCCAGTTGATTGAAAAGAGCAAGCGCATTGTGGATTTGGCGTTGGATTTGGGAACCCATATTGTCACCACCCACATCGGCGTGGTGCCGGAGGATAGCCGTGCGGAGCGGTACAAGATTATGCAAGAGGCCTGCTTTGAGCTGTCGCGGTATGCGGACAGCATGGGAGCCCATTTCGCCATCGAGACCGGTCCTGAGACGGCGGCTACGCTCAAACTCTTTTTAGATGGATTGGGGTCGCGTGGCGTGGCGGTAAATATGGATCCTGCCAATCTGTGTATGGTGACGGGGGATAATCCCGTGCAGGCGGTGTACACCCTGCGGGACTATATTGTCCACACCCATGCCAAGGATGGTAATCTGCTGTATAAGACCAAGCCGGAGTATATTTATGGTGTACTGCATCCGGTGCCGCAGGAGTTGGAGGGTGTCCGCTTTTTTGAGGAGGTGCCGTTGGGCACCGGCAGTGTGGACTTTCCCCGCTATTTGGCGGCGCTGGAAGAGATTGGTTATACAGGCTTTCTCACCATTGAGCGAGAGGTGGGGGATGACCCCGTTGCAGATATCCGTACCGCCGTCGCGTTCCTAAATCAAACGATGGATCATCATTAAGGAGGTCAACACTATGGCAAAGGTAAAAATTGCGCTTATCGGCGCAGGCAACATTGCATACACGCATTTGGAGTGCTATCAGAAGGTGAAGGATGCCGAGGTCTATGCCATCTGCGACATCAATGAACAACGGCTTAACGAGACGGCAGACGCCTTTGGTATTACCCGCCGTTACACCGATGTGGATACGATGCTGGCGGATCTGCCCGAGTTGGATGCCGCCGATGTGTGCGTGTGGAACTGCAACCACGCTGAGTGCAGCATCAAGGCGCTCAATGCCGGTCTCCACGTTATGTGCGAAAAGCCGATGGCCTACAATGCCGAGCAGGCTATTGCTATGAGGGATGCCGCCGAGAAAAATGGTAAGCTGTTGATGATCGGTTTCGTGTTGCGTTTTTCCGACGAGGCTTGCATTGCTAAGGATTTCATCGACAAGGACTATCTCGGTGAGATCTACTACTCTAAAGCACAGTACATCCGCCGCCACGGTAACCCCGGCGGTTGGTTTGGCGATAAGTCTCGTTCCGGCGGCGGCCCCGTGATTGATCTGGGCGTCCACGTCATCGATCTGACCCGTTACCTGATGGGCAACCCCAAGCCGGTGAGCGTCTATGCCGCTACCTATGACAAACTGGGCAACCGCCCTCATCTAAAAAACAACGTGGGTTGGATTCCCCGCGATGCCAAGCCGGACGATCCTTGCGACGTGGAAGATTTTGCCGTCGCTCTGATCCGCTACGACAATGGCGCCGTCACCCAATTGGAGACCTCCTATAGCCTCAATGGAGAGGGTGCGGGCATAAAGCAACTCTTCGGCACCAAAGGCGGTCTGGATCTGACCAGTGGCGTGACGATTTACAGTGAGTACAACGACTATTTGGCGGATATTCACGTCCGTACCGAGAATTACAAAGAATCGCAGAATATGTTTATGGCGGAGATGGCGCACTTTGTGGATTGCATCGCCAACGGCACCCCTTGCAGTGCCACAGCAGAGGACGGTATTGAGATTATGAAGATTCTGGATGCCATCTATCTTTCCGCCCAAACGGGGCACGAGGTGATTTTGTAAGGAGGATCAATATGAAGATCTCGGTGAGTTCCTATTCCTTTATGCAGTATGTCTGGGCGGGAAAAATGACCCAGTTCGACTGCGTTGCCAAGGCAAAGGAAATGGGCTTTGACGCCATTGAGTTTGTGGACATTGATGGTTGTGAAGACTATGCTCTGCAGGTGGAAAACGCCAAAAAGATCCGTGCCGAGGCAGATCGGGTGGGTATTGAAATCAACGCTTACAGCATAGGTGCGTGTCTGTATCGCGGTTCGCCTGAGGCGGATGCGGCTGAGGTGGAACGACTGAAACGCCAGCTGGACATCGCCCACATTTTGGGGGCCAAGGTGATGCGTCACGATGCCTACGGATGGCTGGAGAAAAAGGGGCGTTTTCGCAGCTTTGACCTAATGCTCCCCACGGTGGCGGCTAACGCCCGTCAGGTGGCGGAGTATGGAGAAACGCTGGGCATTATGACCTGCACTGAAAATCACGGCATCATCTCACAGGACAGCGACCGTATGGAGCGGCTGTTCAATGCGGTGGCCCACGACAACTATGGTCTGCTGGTGGATATGGGCAACTTCATCTGTGTGGATGAGGATCCTGCCATCGCGGTGTCTCGTGTGGCTCCCTATGCCATCCACGTGCATATCAAGGATATGTACGTGCGGGATGAACCCGGTGCCTTTATTTGCAGTGCCACCCGCGGCGGCCGCTATTTCGGCGGTGCGGTGGTGGGGGAGGGAGATATCCCCGTCAAACGGTGTCTGCGCATTCTCAAATTGGCCGGCTACGATGGCTATGTATCGCTGGAGTATGAGGGGATGGAGGATTGTTTCAGTGCCATCGCCCGCGGCCTGAAGAATATCCGCCAATATCTGTCTGAAATTTGATACGCAGAAATGTGAAACAGAAAAATCCCGAGAGGTATTACATATACCTCTCGGGATTCTGATTTTTACAGTTCCAAATCCGCTCGGATGGCGGCTTCGGCCCGCTCGCTCATGGCGGCGGTGTTGTTCTCGGCGACAAATGCCTCGTCCATCACGTCCACCACCTGCAGATAGACACGTTTATTCCACGGCAAGAGACCGTTCTTCTCATAGCGAATGGTGACCACCGCCACGGGACAGCCTGCCAACTTGGCAATCTTGAAGGAACCTGCGTGGAAGGGGAGGAGATTACCGTCCTTGCTACGGGTGCCCTCCGGATAGATACCCACCGACAGACCCACGTCTTTAATCAGCTCTGCCGACCGCTTGATGGTGGTGACGGCGTTGCGTGCGTTTTCACGGTCGATGGCGAGAAAGCATAGGCGCTCCAGCACGGAGCCGATGACGGGAATCTTCATCACGCCCGGCTTGGCCACGAAAACCATCTCGTTGGAGAAGGCGACCAAGGAGCACAGTGGGTCAAAAGCGGAGCGGTGATTGCCCACCAGCAGATAGGGGGTGGAGGGCAGTTTGTCAGCACCCTTAACGGTGACGCGAATACCCAGCATCACCAATACCCAAGAAAGCACCAGATAGATGATGGTCTGAGTGAAACGGCGCAGACGGGGAGAGGGATTCCCCTTGGGCAAAAACAGATACAGCGCCAAGACCAACAGAATGATACAGGTCAGCGCCAATGCCACGTAAAAGCCCAACCATATGGGCAACCGCCACCAGAAAGACAACGTGGGGCAAAGGGCGAATAGAATGGTCATAGCCAGTCCGCTCAGAGAAGCGAACAGAAGTGTCAGAGTCACAACAATCCCTCCCGTTGCATAGTGCTTCTATTTTATCATATTTTCGGATTTCGTCAAGTATAGACAAGGAAAAAGACCGTCCACCGAAGTGGACGGTCTTAGGCAGACTAATGTAAATTAGTTCTCGCCCTTCATGCTGGCGAAGCACTCGCTGCAATAGACAGGGCGGTCCTCACGGGGCTGGAAGGGCACTTTGCACTCCTTGCCGCAGTTGGCGCACACAGCGTCATGCATCTCGCGGGCGGGACGGCCGGCATTCTTGCGGGCGTCACGGCAGGCCTTGCAGCGCTGGGGCTCGTTAACGAAACCCTTCTCAGCGTAGAACTCCTGCTCGCCGGCGGTGAAGATGAACTCGTTACCGCACTCTTTGCATACTAAAGTCTTGTCCTCGTACATGTGGTTTACCTCGCTTTGATATGATAATACGGGTCTTACCCATATTGCAAACGGCTGCATGCCGTTTTTGCCTGTGTTAGGTGCCGCTCTTGCCCATCTTGCGGCGAATGCGCTGGATGGCGTTGTCCACCGCCTTGGCGGTGATGCCCAGACGGGCGGCAATCTCGGTATAGGAGAAACCACGCATCCACAGCATAAGCACCTGATACTCCATCTCGGTTAGGTGGATACGCATTTGGGCGAGCAGGTCGTCCAACTCTTCCTTATCCATAAGGAGTTGGGCAGGATCGTCGTTGGCGGCGGACAATTCGGGACTGTCCTCCAGTGATTGCTCGTGGTCTATCCGTGTGCCGTTGCGCCGCACCACCGTCAGCAGACGGTTGCGGATACAGGTGGTGGCATAGGTGGTAAAGGCGGCGCCGCCATCGGAACGATAGGTGCGCACCGCGGCCAGCAGCCCCATCAGTGCCTCTTGTGCCAAATCCTCGTCCTCTAATCCGACGGCACCGAGGCGGCGCACCTGATCGTGGATGAGGGGCATCATACGATGCACCAAAAGAGCAAAAGCCTCTTGATCACCTGCGGCGGCCTGTGCGATGGGTAGTGTGTGATTATCCATCCATACCCCTCCCACCGATCACAAAGCGCAAAAGTACAATATGCAGTATACTGGACTTTATTTCAATTGTCAACACTTAATTTGTGAAAATAGAAAAAATTAAACGATTTGTGAAAAGATGTTCGTGCTTTTTGTACAAAAACACCGAAAAAGTGCGTGTTATTGTCTTAAGATGGCGGTACTCTTGGGGGATTATGGTTGACTTTTTCGTTGGTTTGTACTAAAATAATAAGGTCTATTACCGAAGAGCCACTTCGGGGAATCAGAGGAGGCATATCAATATGAAAAACACCGAAAAAACGATGGAAAAAATCGTAGCCTTGTGCAAAGGCCGCGGCTACATCTTTCCCGGCTCCGAGATCTACGGCGGTCTCGCCAACACTTGGGACTACGGCCCCTTGGGTGTGGAACTGAAGAACAACATCAAGCGTGCTTGGTGGAAAAAGTTCGTTCAGGAGAATCCCTACAACGTGGGTCTGGACGCCGCCATCTTGATGAACCCTCAGACGTGGGTTGCTTCCGGTCACTTGGCCGGTTTCTCCGACCCTCTGATGGATTGTAAGGAGTGCAAGGAGCGTTTCCGTGCCGATAAGGTCATCGAGGATTGGTGCGCCGAGACCGGTTTCGAACTGCCCAAGCCCATCGACGCCTTCACTCAGGCTGAGATGAAGGATTTTGTGGAGGAGCACGCCATTCCCTGTCCTACCTGCGGCAAGCACAATTTCACCGACATCCGTCAGTTCAACCTGATGTTCAAGACCTTCCAGGGTGTCACCGAGGACGCTAAGAATACCGTTTACCTGCGTCCCGAGACCGCTCAGGGTATCTTCACCAACTTTGTGAACGTGCAGCGCACCACCCGTCGCAAACTGCCTTTCGGTATCGCTCAGATTGGTAAGTCCTTCCGTAACGAGATTACCCCCGGTAACTTCATTTTCCGTGTCCGTGAGTTCGTGCAGATGGAGCTGGAGTTCTTCTGTATGCCCGGCACCGATTTGGAGTGGTTCGCCTACTGGCGTCAGTTCTGCCGCGATTGGTTGCTGGCCATCGGTCTGAAGGAGGAGAACATCCGCCTGCGTGACCACGACCCCGAGGAGCTGTGCTTCTATTCTAAGGCGACCACCGACTTCGAGTTCCTGTTCCCCTTCGGTTGGGGCGAGTTGTGGGGCGTGGCAGACCGTACCGACTACGATCTGACCCAGCACCAGAACACTTCGGGTAAGGACCTGACCTACTTCGATCAGGAGTCCGGTCAGCACGTGATTCCTTACGTGGTCGAGCCCTCTCTGGGTGTGGAGCGCACCGTGCTGTCCGTGCTGTGCGACGCTTATGACGAAGAGGTGGTGGACGCCGAGAAGAACGACGTGCGCACCGTTCTGCGTCTGCATCCTGCTCTGGCTCCCTTCAAGTGTGCCGTTCTGCCTCTGTCCAAGAAGCTGAGCGATAAGGCTATGGAGATTCATCAGGAGCTGTCCAAGTACTTTATGGTGGACTTTGACGACGCCGGCTCCATCGGTAAGCGTTACCGCCGTGAGGACGAGATCGGCACACCCTTCTGCATCACCGTGGACTTCCAGACCGTGGGCGATGAGAATACCCCTGCTGACAACTGCGTCACCGTGCGTAACCGTGACACCATGGAGCAGGTGCGTATGCCCATCAGCGAGCTGAAGGCGTACATCGAGGAGCAGATTGCATTCTAATTGTGAATCGGAAAAAGGGCACAGCGTCGGCTGTGCCGTTTTTTGAGGAGTAAATCTATGAAAAAACCAAAATCTTCCGCCGCCCTCGGTGGCCTGCTGGTGATTGTGGCAGGCTGTCTGTGGGGCTGTACGGGTCTCTTCGTCGGGCGTATCAACGCCGCCGGCATCGCCGCTATGGAGGCGGTGGAGTTGCGTGGCGCTATGACCGCCCTGCTGTTGTTGCCCATTATGCTGGGCATCGACCCAAAGCTGTTGCGCATTCGTCTCAAAGATCTGTGGTGCTTTATCGGCAGCGGTGTGCTCAGCGTGCTGTTTTTCAATTTCTGCTATTACACCACCATTCAGACGTCGGGTATGGCCATCGCCGCCGTGCTGCTGTACACTTCGCCCATTTTTGTTATGCTGATGAGTCTGCTGTTGTTCCGTGAGCGGATGACGGTGCGCAAGGTGGTGTCCCTGCTGCTCACCGTGGTGGGTTGCGTGTTGGTGTCGGGCATTTTCACCGCAGACGGCACCTTTACCGCTGGCGGACTGGCGCTGGGTATCGGCGCCGGCTTTGGCTATGCGCTGTACAGCATATTTTCCCGCTACGCCCTGCAGAGAGGGTATCACCCTATGACCATTACCTTCTACACCTTCCTGTTGTCGGCGGTGGGCGGTGTATTCTTCACCGATTTTGAGCAGATTGCCACCGCTTCCGCCGCATTCGGCTGGTCGCTGTGGTTGCCTATGTTGGCCTACGTGGTGTTGGGTACCGTGGGCGCCTATCTGCTGTATACCGCAGGACTTAAGCATATCGATAATTCCAAAGCCTCCGTTATGGCGGCGGTAGAGCCTGCCTGTGCCACCCTCTTGCAGATTGTGGTGCTGGGCGTAATGCCCGATGGCTTCACACTGGTAGGTATTCTACTGGTGCTGGGTGCTATCGTGTGGTTGAATCTGGGCAAAGAGAAGACTTAACCAAAAGCCGACCTGTTTCACACAGGTCGTCTTTTTCTCTTGCATAATCGGCAGAAAAATGATATACTCTAATCAGAAAGAGGTGATACCCATGGCAGTAAGACTCAACGAAGATAAAGAAGTGGTGGCGCGTATTAGAGAGGGACTGAAGGCGAAGGGTGGCTATTGCCCCTGCCGCCTACCCAAGAAAGAGGAGTATAAGTGCATCTGTCAGGAGTTTCGTGAGCAGATTGCCGACCCCGATTTCGAAGGGTATTGCCACTGTATGCTGTATTATAAGAGTAAAGATTAAGACCTTTACAAAGTTCAACACCTTTACAAGGAGGCTATGTTATGTCCGTTTTAGAGATTACCGTAGAGAATTTCGAGCAGGAAGTGTTGCAGAGCGACAAGCCTGTGCTCATTGATTTTTGGGCGACTTGGTGCGGCCCTTGCCGTATGATGGGGCCTGTGGTGGACGAGTTTGCCGCCGAGCACCCCGAGATTAAGGTGGGCAAGGTAAACGTGGACGATCAAATGCCGCTGGCCGCCGCCTTTGGCATTGAGAGCATTCCCACGCTGGTGGCCATCAAGGATGGCAAGGCGGTGGATATGCTCATCGGCGTGCGTGCCAAAGAGGATTTGGCCGCCCTGTTTGCGGAATAATCATCGAGTAGAGAGCACCGACCGCATGGTCGGTGCTTCTTTTTTCTCCTTTTGTGTCGAAGTGCGTCGATGAAAAATACCAATTTTTGGCATTTTATCTATTGCCATTTTTTGGTAATTGTGATAGAATAACAGCAACGGTGACAAACCGATACAAAAAACAGAGGAGAATTGTGCGTTATGAGTAGAAAAATCAGCGTCCTGTTGGCGGACAACAGCGACTATTTTGCCGTACCTTGTGCCAACGTGATGAAGTCCCACGGATTGGAGGTCACCCTGACGGAAAAGGACGGAAAAACGGTATTGGAAGCGCTTACAAAGCAGAAATACGACGTGGTTTTGATGGATATCTTCCTGCCGCGGCTGGATGCCTTGGGCGTGTTGGAGGGGTTGGCGCAGGCCGACTTGCCCCATCGCCCCTTGGTGGTGGTGATGTCAAACTTCGATAATCCCAATCTGGAGCGAGAGGCCATGGCCGCCGGTGCGGATTATTATTTTCTCAAGCCTTTCGACGCCGCCGCCATCGCACGACGCATTCAGTCGCTGTGCGGCGACCACGCCGAGGCGGCTATGCGTCGTACCCCATCCAACTTGGAGATGCAGGTGACCGAAATCATCCATCAAATCGGCGTACCCGCCCACATCAAGGGGTATCAGTATCTGCGTGACGCCATCCTGATGGCCATTGAGGACGATTCCATCATCAACGCCGTCACCAAACGTTTGTATCCTGCCGTAGCCAAGAAGCACGGCACCACCTCCTCCCGTGTGGAGCGTGCCATCCGCCACGCCATCGAGGTGGCGTGGGATAGGGGAGACGTGGACACTCTCACCGCCTATTTCGGCTACACCATCCACAACGAGCGTGGCAAACCCACCAATTCGGAATTTATCGCTATGATTTCCGACAAATTCCGCCTGCAACTGAAAATAGGTTGACAAAAACACCGTCTTTGGATAAAATAGGCAGGTAAAGGACGGTGTTTTGAATGAGCAACAACAGACACGGCCACGGTCATCACAGCGGTCGCGAGTATTTCACTTTGGGCGAGCACCTCATCGGCAGCCGCCATTTCCGCTTCCGCTACGATGGGCGCACGTACTTGATTCTGGTAGAGGAGCCTGAGCAGGAGGAAAAGACCCTGCTGGAGGAGACCGATAGCCGTACCGCCTACGATGCGTGGAATCGTATCAAGCGCCCCGAGCGCTTCAAAAGCGAATAAACCGCCTATATGAAAAGAGGACGTTCCGCCGGAGCGTCCTCTTTTTTGCGTTTTTCCTTGCACTTGCGACAAAAAAGGTGTAAAATGAATTGATTATGACTTCTGTTGGGGGAGGACACGATTATGGCGTTACAAAAAAACCAGCTCACGCAGTTGACCGTCACCGCCGTGACGGGCGAGGGCAGCGGCGTGGCTCGCTATGTGGATGAGGATATCCTCGCGCCGGGTATGGTGGTGTTCATCCCCGGTACGGCGATTGGGGACACCATCCTCTGCCGTATCGTCAAGGTGCTGAAAAACCACTCCTTTGGCAAAATAGAGGAATTGCTGACCCCTTCCCCCGACCGTTGTGCCGACGTGGGTTGCGCCGCCTATGGCAAATGCGGCGGCTGCAACTGGCGCCACGTCACCTACGAGGCGGAGTGCCGCTACAAGCAGGATTGGGTGCAGGAGACCCTGCGCCGTGTGGGTGGTATCGAAGCGCCCGTGTTGCCCGTCGTGGGCGGCGACAGCCCCGATCGCTACCGTAACAAAGCGCAGTTTCCCGTGGCGGCAGGCCCTGACGGCCGTCCCGTCATCGGCTTCTACGCTCCGCGCAGTCACCGTATCATCCCCTGCAAGGATTGCCGCCTGCAGCCCGATGGCTATGCCGCCGTGCTGGAGGCGGTAGAGCGCTGGATGGTGGAGTGTGACGTGCCTGCCTACGATGAGGCGAATCATTCCGGCCTGGTGCGGCATATCTATATCCGTCAGGCTGCCGTCACCGCCGAGATGATGGTGTGCCTGGTGTGCACCGGCCGCCACCTGCCGAATGAGGAGCATTTGGTGGAATTGTTGGTGGAGGCGGCACCGAATATGGTGTCCCTGTCGGTGAATATCAATAATGAGCGCACCAACGTGATTTTGGGCAAGCGCAATATCACCCTTTGGGGCGCCGATTCCATCGTGGACCGCCTGTGCGGTCTGCATTTCCGTTTGTCGCCCCATTCTTTCTATCAGGTCAACCACGCCCAGACAGAAAAACTCTATCGCTTGGCGGCACGGGCCGCCGCCCTGACGGGCAAGGAGACCCTGCTGGACCTCTATTGCGGCACAGGCACCATCGGCCTGTCTATGGCTCATACCGCAGGCGCCGTCATCGGTGTGGAGGTGGTAGAGGCCGCCGTCCGCGACGCGAAGAAAAACGCCGCCGCCAACCGTATCCGCAACGCCCGCTTCATCTGTGCCGACGCGGCGCAGGCCGCCGCCCAGTTGGCGGGGGAGGGCACTAAGGTGGACGTGGTGGTGCTGGATCCGCCCCGTAAGGGCTGCTCTCCCGACCTCATCGACACGGTGGCGCAGATGGCACCCGATCGGGTGGTGTACGTCTCCTGCGACCCGGCCACCCTCGCCCGTGACCTGAAATTGTTCGCGGAAAAGGGCTACCGCACCCAGTGGGTACAGCCGGTGGATTTGTTCCCCAGAACAGCCCATTGTGAGAATGTGGCCAGTTTGATAAAGGAAAGTTAAACTATGAGTAAGACCGTTTTGAAATGTCCCCACGCGAAAAAATGTGGCGGATGTCAGTTGCAAAATATGACCTATGAGCGCCAGCTCAGCTTTAAGCAGGTGAAGGTCATCAAACTCCTCGGCAAATACCGCCACGTGGACGAGATCATCGGTATGGACTGCCCCTACCACTACCGCAACAAGGTGCAGGCCGCCTTTGGCGAGCGAAACGGCGAAATCATTTCGGGTATCTACCAGTCCTCCACCCACAAGATCGTGCCGGTGGACAGTTGCCTCATTGAGGACGAAAAAGCCGACGAGATTATCGTCACCATCCGCAAACTGGTGAAGAGTTTCAAACTCCGCGCTTTCAACGACGTGACGATGAAGGGCTTTCTGCGCCACGTGCTGATTAAGCGCGGTTTTTCCAGCGGCGAGATCATGGTGGTGCTGGTGACGGGAACGATGGATTTTCCCAAAGAGGAATCCTTTGTCAACGCTCTCCTTTCTCGCCATCCCGAGATTACCACCATCGTGCAGAACGTGAACAACAAGCGCACCAGCCTGCTCCTTGGGGAGCAGAGCCGTGTGCTGTTTGGTAGCGGTTATATCGAGGAAGATCTGTGCGGATTCCGCTTCCGCATTTCCCCCAAGGCGTTCTATCAGGTCAATCCCACCCAGACCGCCGTGCTGTATGGCAAGGCGCTGGAATTTGCCGAACTCAGCGGAAAAGAGACGGTGCTGGACGCCTATTGCGGCACCGGCACCATCGGTATCATCGCCTCGCCCTTGGCACGACAGGTGGTGGGCGTGGAGCTGAACGCCGACGCCGTCAAGGACGCGAAAGTCAACGCCGAGCTCAACGGCGTGAATAACATCTCCTTCTTCGAGGACGACGCCGGCCGCTTTATGGTCAAGGCGGCGCAAAAAGGGGAACGCTACGACGTGGTGATCATGGATCCGCCCCGTGCCGGCGCCAGCCAGGAGTTCCTCAAGTGCCTGACCGTCCTCGCACCGAAAAAGGTAGTTTATATCTCCTGCAACCCCGAGACGCAGGCTCGTGACGTGGCCTTTTTGGTGAAAAACGGCTATCGGGTGAAGAAGATTCAGCCGGTGGATATGTTCCCCCACACGGAACATGTAGAGACCGTTGTTAGTTTAAGTAGGGAAAAGGCCGACGATTATATCCGTATTTCTGTTCATACCAGGGATTTGCAACCAAAAGCGAACTGATTGATAAAGAAAGAGTCTTCGAGGAGGGACACAGGAGTGGGAAAGAAAAACAAGAAAAGGAACCGCAAAAAAAGCAGCAAGTGGACACCGCCAAAGGGGTCTTCTGCATATTTTTATGCCGCATCCGATTATGAATTCAAAGAGAAACATCCCATCGGCTATGGTTTTCTAGTGTTGCTTGGTATTGTTGCCTTGATGCTTCCTGTTATACTATATCTGTTTTTTGTAATTCCTTATGATATCAATAGTGCTTGGATGATGCTGGGCTGGGTTGGTGCTTTCATTGTTGGAATAGGCTTTTTTAATTTCGTTGCCATTATTATCAAGCAGTATTTAGGACACCTTGTTTCTATTTTATCGTTTGTTATAGGCGGCGTATTGATTTGGATAAGTTTGGTCCAAATGAGAATTGTGTAAATTCCAATATGATAAACATCTAGGTAGACTCCCTACCTAAAGGGATAACTGTCGAATGCGTTGTGAGTTTAATGCGAAAATAACTCCGGTTGATGGTTATGAACATCGAGGTGACGATTATGGATAGAGAAACGACGGGTGTTGTGGTTGCCGTTTCTAAGCAGTGGTGGCTGAAAGTCAATACCAAAGCCGTACGCACCCACGCGTTGGATGGGGCGATTTTTCCGTACGTCATCAAGGTGAACTATACCGTTGACAGCAAGGGGTATGTGAAGCGCAAATGGATCCGTGCCGGCTATTCCGTACCTTCTGTCGGCGCAGAGTTGCCTGTGCGCTATTATTCCGATAATCCGAAGAAAGCGGAAATCCAATATACGCCGACACGCTTGTTGGTGCGTTAAGAGAGGAGAACGTTATGGCCGGACGAATCATCAGTTTTATCTGCTATATGCTGTGCGCCATCCCGTTTTGGGTGATTGCCAAATACGGCAAAGACAGCAAAGACCCTATGTCCTTTTGGACGGGCGACACCTCGCTGAAAAGCAAAGTGAAGGACGTCGCCGCCTACAACCGTGAAATGGCGAAGGTGTATACCATCTACGGCTGGGCGTATTTCGCCGCCGCCGTGGGCGGAGTGATTCACCCCATCGCCGGTGTGGCGATCCTGGTGCTCGCTCTCGTGGGCATCGTTTTCGTCTATCGTGCCTACAAAAAGATTTTGGCGAAGTATTCGTAAAGGAGAGGAATACTGTGAGAATAAGGATGACCGTTCCTTACGAAAACGGCGTTTGGAGCGCTGTGGGTTACGGCTTGGCGTTTGCTATTTTAGTGCCCTTGACGGTGGCTCTGGCTTTCAAGGCGAAACAGTATATCGGCGCGCTGATCTGCGTTGTGCTGGCGGCGGTGCTCCTGCATGGGGCGTGGAAGCGCTTTAGCTATGGAATGCGCATCGGCGAGAAGCGTGTCGTCCTGCGTTCTCACCGCGAGACGAAGGTGGTGCCCTACGATGCCGTGCGTGAGATCGTGGTGACCTTCACCCGAGATAACGTGGCGGCGTGGGTGAAAACGGCGGACGACGAGTTCCGCGTTGTGTGGGACGATATGTGGGTGGACAGCCGCAAGATCGGCCTGGGGTGGAGATACAACGATCCCACCATCCGTGTGGCGGTGCGTATGACCGACCGCTTTGTGGCCAAAAGCATTGAGCGTCTGTCTCAATGTGAAAAGGTACGTATCGAGGATTTGTATTTCCAAGAACTATAAGACTACGTTATTGCGCACACCGTGCGTGGCATCACTATGCGCGGTAGCGCAGCGAAAATATCACTGTGCGCGCCGGCGCACACAAAGGAGGTGTCCTACGTGGAGCAAAACGAAAAATACATCCAAATGACCACCACTCCCGTGGGGCGGCTCATCGGCAAGTTGGCGGTGCCTACCGTCATCACCATGCTGATTACCTCCATCTACAATATGGCGGACACCTTTTTTGTCGGCTTGTTGGACGACACCTCTGCGACGGGAGCCGTGGGCGTGGTGTTTTCCTTTATGGCCATCATTCAGGCTTGCGGTTTTCTGTTCGGTCAGGGATCGGGCAATTACGTCTCCCGTGCCTTGGGTCAGCAGCGCCGTGCGGATGCCGCCCATATGGCCTCTTTCGGCTTTTTTGCCTCGGTGCTGACGGGTTGCGCCATTTCCGTTTTGGGTATGCTGTTTCTCGATCCGCTGGCTCGTTTGCTGGGCTCTACCGACACCATTTTGCCCTACGCCAAGGACTATCTGCGTATTATTCTGCTGGGTGCGCCGTGGATGACGGGTGCGCTGACGCTGAATAACCAGCTCCGTTTTCAGGGCGCGGCCTTTTACAGTATGATCGGTATCGGTTCGGGCGGCCTGCTGAATATCGCTCTGGATCCGCTTTTCATTTTTGTGTTTGATATGGGTGTCACCGGTGCGGCTGTGGCTACGGTCATCAGCCAGGCGGTGAGTTTTCTGTTGCTCCTTTTCGGCACTACCCGTGGCGAAAATCTGCGCCTGTCCCTGCGTTTGGCTCGTCCTTACAGGGGCGATGTGGCGGAATTGTTCCGCGGTGGATTTCCTTCCCTGTGCCGTCAGGGTCTGTCCAGTTTGTCCACCATCTCCCTCAATTGGGTGGCAGGCGAATTCGGCAGCGACCCGGCTATTGCGGCTATGGGCGTGTCCGCACGCATTATGCATATGGCCTTTGCGGCGATTCTCGGCTTCGGTCAGGGCTTCCAGCCGGTGTGCGGCTTCAACTACGGCGCAGGTCTGTATAAGCGTGTAAAAGAGGCTTTTTGGTTCTGTGTGAAATTGGGCACGGCGCTGCTGCTCACGGCGTCGGTGGCAGGTTTTGTCTTTGCGCCCACGTTGGTGGGACTATTTAGCGAAGATAAAGCGGTCATCGAGATCGGCACGCTGGCTCTGCGTCTGCAGTGCGTCAGTTTCCCCTTGATGGCGTGGACGGTGATGTGTACCATGCTCACCCAGACCATCGGTCAGGTGGCGCCTGCCAGCTTTTTGTCGCTGGCACGACAGGGGCTGTTTTTCATCCCCGTGGTCATCGGGTTACCCTATCTGATTGCGTGGGCGCTGCCTGCGCTGGACCCGATTTTGGGCGTGCAGATGGCGCAACCCATCGCCGATATTTGCACGGCGGCAGTGTCTGTGCCGGTGTGCGTGTTTGTCATGCGTAAGTATTTGTCAAAAGATGAAAAAACCACTTGACAATTCTAAAATATATGGTAAAATATCGGTTGTGACTGACGAGAGTCTAGCGATTTGGGCCTTTAGCTCAGTTGGTTAGAGCGACCGGCTCATAACCGGTTGGTCCCGGGTTCAAGTCCCTGAAGGCCCACCAGTGCACACACGAGCCATACGGCTCGGTTTACATAGCGGCACCGCATTTGCGCGGCGCTCGCCCATATAGGGGTATAGCTCAGCTGGTAGAGCAGCGGTCTCCAAAACCGCGTGTCGTGAGTTCGAATCTTACTGCCCCTGCCAAGGAAAAACCGTTGAAATCACTGGGATTTCAACGGTTTTTCTTTTTGTCTCAACGAGCCTTAAAACCCGAACATCTAACGAACATCTAACGGGATTCTCAGTCGATGTCGATGTGTAAGGCGGTCTCGATGCTTTGGCAGACGTTCTGCTTGGAGGTGGCATCCGCGTGGGCGTAGAAGTCCAGCGTGGTGGAGGGCTGAGAGTGCCCCAACCAATGTTGAACGTCTACCACGGGCGATCCACCGGACAACAGGTTGGAGGCCACGCTGTGCCGCAAATCGTGCAGACGAATCTTCGGCAGATTGCTTTCGTCCACTTTCCTGCGAAAACGGACGGTTAGATAATTGGGCGTGATGGGGGAACCGTCGTCCCAAACGAACACCAAATTGTTGGACGCGTAGGTTTCGGGGAATAGGGGAGTGAGCGTTTCCCGCCGTTCCTTGAGGGACAGCAACAGTTGCCTCATAGGCGCGGACAACGGTAGCGCACGCACGCTGCTGTTGGTCTTCGGGCTTTCCTTGAGGGGATTCCCCTTGTCCTGCATCATGGTGCGGGTGATGGTGAATTGATTCTTCTCGAAATCCACCATATCCCAACACAACCCCAGTGCCTCTCCCCGCCGCATCCCGTAGAAACAGAGAAACTGTACTACGGGCAGGATTACGTCGCCCTCAAAGAGGGACAGCAGTTCTTGCAATTGCGAATAGTTCAAGAACTTGGCTTCGTACTTGGTTTGCTTGGGGAGCTCTGCATACTCTGCCGGATTGCCGGAGATATACTCATACCGCACCGCATCTTTGAGCGCCTTGTGCAGCAGACGATGGCAGTGACGGACGGAAGTGGCCGACAGAGGTTTTTCCTTCAGTTGCAGATAGGCGTAAAAGGTCTCCAAATGATGCACACGCAGGTCGATTAGCTTGATGTCCTTGGCACGAAAATAGGGGAGAATGTGATTCCGCATTTTCTCCCGATACCCACGGATGGTGTTCGGGCTCAAGCGGGATTCCGCATTCTTCAACCACCGTTCCAAATAATCCGCCAACTTCCAATTGGCAATATCCATGTTGCATCCGGCGTGTTCGCGCAGATAGGCATCCAACATCGCCTGCGCTCGCTTGCGGTTCCCTTTGATGGGTAAACCTGTGGCTTTCCAAATTTGCTTGCGCTTGCCATCTTGGTCAATATAGGAAATGACCATGTGATAGCGACCATTTTTTACTTGCAGACTACCAGTCATAACAAAAATCTCCTTTCAAAATAACAAATAGTGTGGATCATCGTGTTTTGACCGGTTGTCTATCCCGTATTAAATTGTATGCTGTTCCGTTGGATGTACTCGACTAAGTACTGCTTCGGTATACGAATGCAATTCTTAATGCGGATACATTTCAGCTGACCGCTGTTGACTAAATCGTAAGCGGTGTTCCGACCAATCTGCAACACAGAACAGAGATCGCGGATGGTCAGAACGTCTTTGACTTTTTCCAGCATCACTTCTGATGCAAAAAGATCTTTGAAGAGTTTTGTTGCCCTGGTAGGTATATAATAGCACGTTTTGTCCGTTTTGTCAATAGTGAATAAATATTTTTTTATTTTTTGTGCATATTGCTACGCTATCGTAGTATTGTCGTAGGTTTTTCCGAGAAACCGAGAGGGCGGTTACTTCTTCCGTAACCGCCCCCGCGCCTCCTCAAAAATGTCCGGATGCCCCAACTGCGCAGCCATTTCCTGTATCCCCTTGCGGAGAAGGGCGCTTGCCAAAATTTCATCCTCTTCCCCCCGTCGATGTGCCAGTCGGCGACGACGACGGGATGAGTTTGTAAATTGACAGTAGTGTGAAAAATTGATATGATAAACATGGTAACCGATAATAATTTGACAAGGGTGATAGAAATGGATTTGACACGAGAACAGCTACATAATCTTATTTTGAGTCTAGCGGATCAAATAACCTTAGCTGAAACAAATCGGTTGCTTTACAAACACTTAACCGAGATGTGTGGAGAAGGAAAAGATTTTGAGTTTGTATATCAAAGAAGCCAAGTATTTTGGATGCTAATGTGCCACAATATGCGTAATGAGATTATTAGCAATCTTGCACGACTATACGACGAACAGAAAGACGCCTTTGGGTTGCGTCGATTAATTGAGGAATGTAATAAGAATTTATCTCTGTTTCCGGATCCATGTAAATCGACCCATTATGATGACGAAGGGAATCCGGAGTACATCTTACCTCAGCAAGTGGTAGATGAATCATGGGAAATTTATAATCACGTGAATAGTGAACGACTGAAACTGAAGAAGATTCGGAACAAATCAATTAGCCATATTGAATGGGAGTTTTTAATCAACAAAACCGTTGTGTACGATGAGTTTTATTGGGGAGATGTTGAGGATCTCATTTTTGCCGCACAAAACATAGTTTCGAAAATGCTGGCGGCCATTTACGATGAAGCTTTAATGTTTGAAGTTGATGGCTATGATGATATTGACCGATTAGTAACGATGGCTATGTATGGCTACGAAAAGGAAAAAGAAGAATGGTTAACTAAGTTTTCTCACTGTGATGATATTTAGAGACAAAACGACGCATCAACGGATAGTGAGCACCCTAAAAGATGAAACTTTCTTAAAGCTACACGGTTGCAAATAGACTGTTTTAAACGATGTGGACTGATCTATTTGGCCGGCGCGTGGTCGTCACGCCGACCAACCTTGCTCTATTCCCTCGTCGGCGTACCTGTCGACGATGTCGGCGATGGTGTAAGATTCACGGAATTGACAGTGGTGTGAAAGATTGCTATTATATCCTTGTAGCGAGGTGATTGAAAATGTGGGAAAACAAATGGGAAGATTTGAAGGAAAAGCACACAGCCATACGGGAAGGCATAGCATCCTACAATGAGAGAATTAAACGCGGTGACTACTCAGAATCTCCCGATGAATTGGATATTAAAGTCTATTATAATCTTTTGGTAGCGCACATCGTTGCGTTACTGAAAAATGATTCATCTTTATACATACCTGAAGATGTAATCTCCACTCTTAATCTTGGGGACTCGGACGTTCATAGCTCAACACAATGGGTTGATGTTGGAAATGGCAACGTTAGCATTTCCAGTAATACCATGACTAATGATTCCATTTGCCAACTATCGGAGTTTTGTTTCAACGATAGAGGTCAACGCTTTATTCAGGAGTTATGTGCTCAGGATTTGGTTTCCTCTGGAAAAATAGCAAAAGATATTGAATCCATTTTAGGCTTAGTTGCACTATATATCATTGTCGATGCAAAAGATGAAGATGAGATTTTTCGTCTAGCATCCGAAGTATCAAATGGTGGTGGACGAAACGCCACAGTAATCGAAAAAAGATATACGAAAGAATGTAGTAAAAGGTCGATTCTAATACACAATCGGATTTTTCAACACAACTATTCCGCGGATGATTCTAATGCAATAATTACCTTGCCAATAGAAGAACAACAAATGCTGAACTATAAAGAAGAAGGCCTGTATTGTCAAACGGCCGTGTTTCATATTGGTGTGGAAACTACTAGCAGCTCGGGAACTGGATTTTTCGTTTCCGAAGATGGATATGCCTTGACTTGCGCCCACGTGGTTGAAGGAGCAACAGAAATATGTGCAAATGTGATTTGTAATGATGGTTATCCAGTTGAAGGATTTGAGCACTTCGGCGTGTATGATGTACCGCACTTTGGCAAAGTTGTATACCAAAATGATAGTTTAGACATCGCTTTGTTAAAGATGGATGATTGCGTCCCGAGTTATCTTCCTATTGAGCAAAGACGATTGCTTCCTGAAATTGGTGAAGAGGTCGTTGTGCTTGGATATCCTTTGGGCTATGAAATGCCCCAAACCAACAAATTCGGCCCCAATATATCCCTCTATAAAGGTTATGTGTCATCTAATCAAGTTAAAGACGGAAACAGCGTCACATTTTTAGACATTGATGTGAAATCTGGAAATTCAGGAAGTCCTGTAATTTCTGTCAAGACTGGCAAAGTAATAGGCATTATCTCTGGAATCAAGGTTGGTGGTCGAACTGCACTCACCGAAAAGATGCCGTATATGATTCCTATTCAACACTTTCTGGAGCTGAACAAGAAACAATGAATTGTGTGTGATAAACGAAAATCACAACGTACACTAATCATCAACGAATTCAATTTGAGAAAACATTTAAACTGCATCATAACGGAGAGTGTTACAAGAGAAGGATCCAAAAACAAAGAGGAGGAATAATCTATGCCAGATTTGAATGATTTTTATGCTTTTAAAAATTCGAGTTCAGATGGCGACAACGGACGTGGTAGTGGCTGCTCCGGCTCAACTCTGCTATGGATTGTAGTAATTCTCGGCATTCTGTGTTTGATTGGGAAATGCTCTTCTTGAAATCACACATATTGAAGCGTAGCATGAGCATTAAGACGCTTATTGAGTAGCACCTACCCAAATTCCAGAAACAGGAGTGTAGTTTATGAATGAATCAAAAATATCTTTTCAAATAACAGGAACGCCGCTAATAAAATTCCAAAAAGCGAAACGTATTGAGCAATTACGAAAGGGGAAAATATACGCCAACACGTTAGGGTATTACAGGAAATTAGAAGAAACCACTGGGGATAAAACGGTTGGCGACAAATTCGAAGCAATGGTTCACATTAATGAAGCAATCATTACAATTCCGGAAAAAGGCGAAGAGATTATTGTGAACGACGATTTGATTAGAACTACGCACTCAGACGATTACATCTATTGTATGTTTGCTATTGACCCGCAACGGGATTCCTTCGTTTTTACCGAAGAACAAAAAGACAAATTGCTGTCTTTTGGCGATACAGCTCTCGTAATCCTTGATAGTAAGGCGTTTATTGATCGCGTAATTAGTGCTGCGGAGAAAGCAGGGTACGCGGCTCACTTTAACGGAGTCAAGTATTATGATGAAACGATCGATAATGCTAATTTGATTATCGATCTTTTAAAAGGTATGCATAATGTTGCGTTTTGGAAACGTGATTGTTACGCATACCAACAAGAAGCAAGGTTTGTCTTTCTTTCAAATGGAAGTGATGATGATCATGTTGAATTGGACATTGGGGATATTAGCGATATTTCTTTAGTTTTTCCAACAGAACAAGTTCTTACAGGAGCCTCTACCAAAATAAGTGATGAGTAAATGTGTATCCGCAGAAATCTAGCCAAAACGGATCACCATCTCTTTCACGGGTGCTTATTTTTACCGACTTCCGGGAGCGGGTGCTCGTCGGCAAGTCGTCGGCGAAGGGGATGCCGAAAACCCGCTTTGTTATCGCTATCCTAGCCGGGTCAGCCCGTCCATTACGTGCGCATAACCCGAAGGTCGGAAGTTCGAATCTTCCTCCCGCAACCAAAATGAAAACACAGGAGTTCCGTTGGAACTCCTGTGTTTTTTTGCTTTTTAGGACCCGACACCAATCAACGCCAAAATTCGTCTGACGCCACTTCTGACGCTAACTCCGACGCCAATTGATAGCGAAATTTGTCACAAAAGACGATGTTGTTGCGTTATTTATGTATTGATAAGTTCTACTTGTCTTAGTGTTGAAAGCTACACCAACTTGTGGTATGCTAATTAAATAGGTTTGGGACAAAAATTATTCTTTGTTCATATAGGGGGATAGATACTATGGCCATTGACCGCAAACAATATGATGGGTTTACCGTACACACAGATGAAGAATATCATTGTTTTGTTCATATCAACATTGATAATCCTTCTTTGTTCTACGAAAAACTGTTTTGTCACTTTTTTGATGAAACACGATTGTTAAGATATACCGAAAATAAAACTGCAGTTTCTTTTTCTCCTACCGAAGCAAATTTTGCTACACTTTATCGTAAATTAGCTGTGTTTTTAGATTTCGAAAACGAAATCGACTATCCTGCGTCTTTAGATGAAGATGCTTCAGATGCAATTTGTGACGAATATGAAGTTGTTGAACAAAATGACACAATAAAAATTCGGTTAGACAAAATGGGAAAAATAGGAGAATACATCTTCGGAACCCTGCTTTCTGATTACTTCCAATTTGAATGTATAATACCAAAACTCAACTTGATTACTGACAGAAACATGAGTGTCTATGGTATAGATTCATTGTACTACTCTCCGGATGAAAAAATGATTCTATTAGGAGAATCAAAAGTTAGTAAATCGTTAGAAAATGGTATTACAATGATAAACACTTCACTTGGTAGTTATCAGCAACAAGTTGAAGATGAATTCTTGCTAATTCTCAGTCAACGATGGTTGCGCAATGCATCAGGGCGATTTGGATTAGATTTTGAGAAACCACTTGAAACATCTTTGTCGATGTCGGAGTTTATTGAAAAGGCCAAAATTGAGACGATATGCATCCCTCTTTTTATTGCGCATGGTGGCGACAACGATACAAAGGACATTTTTGAAAAGATGAAAAAGATTAAAAAAATATCGCTATATGGATTAGAAACGAAATACATTAGTATCTCTTTGCCTTTGATTGATAAGGAAAAGGTTATGGAATATTTTGCGAAAAAGCTGAACGAGAGGAGATGTGCATATGAGCAAGCCATCCGGCATAAGTGATTTGCAAGATTTAAGAGAAAAATATATCCAACTTATGGCTGAAGCAACTAATTCTACAGAAACGGCAAAAACTATAGCAGATGAATTGTTTGCACTGGATCTTACCGTGTATTCTAGAGATTTTTCTTTTGAATCGGTACTATATAATGCATTTTCCCAATCTAAACTCGACGAAAGCATTTCGATGCATCCTGAACAATTGCAAATTATTCAAGAAATTATTGATAATGACGCGTTGATTGTAAGTGCGCCAACAAGTTTTGGGAAAACTTTTTCTGTTTTTGAATATATAGCGCGTTTTCAACCGGCCAATGTAGTATTGATTGTTCCAACATTGGCTTTGGTTGATGAGTATATGAAAAAACTAATAAAGAAGTACGAACAGTCTTTTTCAGATTACAAAATACATTCCCAAATTGATTTAGATTCACATTACGACTTTTCGAAGAAAAATATATTTGTACTTACTCATGACAGAGTCATTCAGGATGAAACATATAGAATTTTAGAAAGAATTGACTTTTTAGTCATCGATGAAGTTTATAAACTGGAAACGGACACTAGTAACGACAGAGTCCTTATCTTGAATATGGCATATTATCACCTTTCCAAAAAAGCCCAAAAATATGTGCTATTAGCGCCGTTCATAAAATCAGTAGAGGATGTACATTTGCTAGAAAAACACCCCCAATTTTATAACAGCCTATATTCTCCAGTTGTAAACAAAGTTGAAGTAATTGAAATCTTAAATAAAAGAGACCGGTTTCCCCAATGTCAACGATTACTGGAGACACTGGAAAAAGGCGAAAAAACGTTAGTATACTTCCCAACCGTAAGAGGAATGTATCGTTATGTAAATGAATTCATTTCACAAGAACCGATTATAGAAGATTTAGATGACAGCATTACATCTTTTATCGCTTGGGCAAAAGATGAAATACACGAGGAATGGAGTGTCGTCAAGGCTTTAGAACGCGGGTATACAATACACAACGGCCAAATTCCTCTGGGTTTTCGTTTATATCAGCTAAATCTTTACGAGAACACTTCCGACTATAATCGCCTTCTTTGCACGTCGACTCTTTTGGAAGGTGTTAATACCAGTGCTAAAAACATAATCATTACATCTCCTTCTAGACGGGCAGAAAACGGAGAAAATTTTACTGCATTTGATTTTTACAACTTAGTTGGGAGAACTGGTCGACTAAATCAACATTATATAGGCAATGCGTATTATATCAAATCCCCTGAAGACCCTGTCTACCAGAAGATAGATGCCGTTAGAAGTATAAAATTTGAAATTACCGATTCCACTAAAGACATAGATATACAAACTGGAAAAGTAGATGAGCATGAAGACTATTTGCAATTCATTAGGCGATTGGGAATCAAGCACGAAGAATACATCAAGCAAATAGGAAACCATTTTAGATTTGAAACCATTAAAAGCCTATACAAAAGATATTGCGACCGAAAATCCGAACTAATCGCCGAATTGAATCGTCTATTACAAGATTCCAAAGCCGGACGAGCACCACTAATTAGAATTCTGTATGGCATTTGCGAGGAACGCGAGGATGGCTTCAAGGCTAACCTACTAAACAGTTTAATCGATAGAAGACGGCCAAAATTGCATACAGTTGTAGATAATGCAATGAAGTTCTATAGTTCTCGCGGCATAGACACTATAATATCCACGGCGATACAATTAAAAACAAGTTACATTGAGCACCAGTTTTACGCTAAACTACTAATAATCAAATATTTCATGAGCCTGGATAGTTTAGAAAAGAAATATTTTGACATTCTTGATAGTAAAGTGACTGCTGCCATTGAACATTTGTATTTTTCCGCATCTAAACAAAAACGTATGCTATTGGATATTGGCATTTACGAAAGAGACATCGATTACATAATATCTGTTATTGGTGACGATTTCGACGATGTTGTTGAAATGAAAAAACTGCTCAAAGAAAACATCCATCTAATACGCAACATCGGATACATTTCCAATTATATTATAAGATCTTTGTAAAGAAAATTTGTTGATCACTATTCGGAAAATGCAAGATCCACTAGTTTAAGGTTAATTACCCAATATACTGATTTAGTGTATGAGGAATTTAATGCGCAAGATAGGAGGTGCTTATATGTTTTATATTGTCAATCGGTTAGTTACAACAGACGACTTCCCCAAATTTGCCAATGAAAGCGATAAAAATCGGCAAGATTTAATACTAATAGCAGACTATAACAATGCCCACAAAGGTATTATAGACACAAATTTCATTCAGTGGGCTATAGAACACGGTATGCCTTATCACGTAGTTCGCTGGTTCATTAACGATTTTTCGGGTGTTAATGACGAAAAAATCTTGTGTTATATAGACGGCATATTCAATCATTATACAATGTATTATGACGAAAGCAATAATTGTCTAAAATTCCAATTCAAAGATAACAACGGCAAGTTAAACGTTGATTATACAGAAGATTTTGTTTTGGCCGGCATTGCTTTCGAAGGCACAGAATCACCGATAGATATTGATGCCATTTTTGCAAAGTTGCAATTACAACAAAACGTTGTCGATGTGAAACTAAAGCACCTAATTGGGAAAAAGCCTGAAGGAACACATAAATTCCTACATGTGTTAAATTCGACCAAAGTGGAATCGTTATTAGCTGACATCGTATCGGTTGATAATTTGTATATACACTGGAGCACCATCAATTTGCTCTATTATGCATTAGTGGATATAGTGGATTCGGTTTTGTCAATTCCCGCGTATATCAATGAAATCAAAAACGCACTTTTCAAATACGCAAAACGAGATGAAGAATACTTTCTTCCACTTTTAGCGCATTACCAGTATCCTAATATTGCACACGATAAAATCGAGGAATATTGTTCTGCTTTAGTCGACTGGATTGAAAATATAGTCCCAGACAATATGGATGATGATTTTTTGTTGGAAATATTGCGTCAAGAACTAAAAGCCTCAGGCAAAAAGGAGGAATTACCACTTCTTCTTGGCAATGAAGATTATGTGCTGATAGATGGATTTTCCGCTGATTACATAGCGAGAATGGGAATATTCCAGGGGAGTACACATATCTTTGATGAAATTTTCGAAGTACAAAGAGTATTGGAAAACGCTCCTATAGACATGTGTTTCCTATTTAACAAACCATCTTTTCGTTTTGAAAAATCACACAACTCAAAATGGTTGCAACTGTGTGATATTGTAGCAGGCATCATGGCTTCTTTCTTTACGTTTGCCAATCAAGTTACTGTAGAGGAAGTTGTTCCAATAATAGGAATCCTTACTGAACAACAAAAGCGAAACCTTGCTTTGCTACATCATCTAATGAAAAAAAGCACGGATAAAAATATGTTTTTTGCACAAAGAACACCGGTCACTTCGCAAGCAGAGGTGTTTATCCTAATCGAAAAAATAGGAGAGTTTTTTGGAAAAGAAAGTTCTTAAGGTTTCGAACAACAATTAAACACCTAACAAGCCAATAAGTATCATTACGGTGCAAAAATGATAGATGCGAAAAAACGGAGCTTTTGAACGGCTCCGTTTTTTCGCATCTTATTTATCAACAACCACCACACAATTAACCTTACCCGAGACCGGCGTACACGCATCGAGGGCAATGCTGCCTTCTGCATAGTAGGGATTAAAGTTAGGATTATTATCAAATTCTCCGCCGTCGTTCTCATAGTGAGCGTGGCCGAAAGAACCATTCCAATGGCCGCAGATGATTGTCTTATCGGGTTCGATGATGCCGCAGTGGGCGGCTTCTATACCGTTGCGCCATCGCGCGTCGGCCCACATAGGTTTAGGGGCAGTACGCCATTCAGCGAAGGGCAAATACGTGATACTATCATCATTCTTGATACACCAACAAGGGATCCAACCATGCGTGAAAATAAAGCTCCCGGTCTCAAAATAATCGACCATTGCACTGTATTTACGGCGTCTGCGAGAATGCGTTTTTGGCATGTTCTGGACCCAATATGAGCTACCCTAACTCAATGCCGGTCAGCAGACAAATGGCATCAATCGTTCCGTTGTCATGGTTGAATTTCCGAAGATAACTTCCGTTTTCCCAGTCGTTCCACAAGTCTATAGCAAGGTCTTATCAGCACCCTTTTAGGAAACTGACATTACTGCAAGTAAGAAATTAATCACGCGGATGTGTCATTTTTTCTTGCAATTTGTCGCGGTGCATGGTATACTGAAATACAACGTGCCAAGCGTTGTTGCGTTTGGTTGAAGCAAGCAATAAATGCCCTGCCAAACGGCAGGGCATTTTCGTTTTAGAGAGGAGCTTTTTTATGTCGGTCAGTTATAAAAAACTGTGGAAGTTACTAATTGACAAAGATATGAAGAAAAAGGATCTTTGCGCCAAAGCCGGTATCAGCCCCACCTCTGTCACTAAGATGGGCAAGGGCGGCCACGTCACTACCGAGGTGCTGGTGAAGATATGTGCCGCTCTTGAGTGTGGCGTAGAAGATATTATGGAAGTTGTAGTTGAGCAGAAGGAGGGGTAAGCATTATGTGCATGTTGCCAAAACATCTGATGTCTGAGGAAGATATCAAGCTGCAATTCATCACTCCTGCTATTACCTCCAAATGGGATAGAAGCAAAATCACCATGGAGACGCAGCTCACAGACGGCAAAATCAATCTGAGAGGCAATCTCGTGGTGCGTGATAAACCGAAGAGAGCAGACTACATACTGTATTTGTCGCCCAACAATCCCATTGCGATTGTGGAGGCCAAGGATAACAACCACAGCATTTCCTACGGCTTACAGCAAGCGATGGAATATGCTAAAATGTTGGACATCCCGTTCGCTTACAGTTCGAATGGCGATGGTTTTGCTGAGCACGATTTCTTGACCGGTATGGAGCGCCAGTTTGGCATGGATGAATTTCCTACCGAGGAAGAGCTGATTGCCCGCTACAAGATGGAGTCGGGTCTGACTCCTCAGCAAGAAACGGCACAACAACAACCGTATTACTCCAGCCAGAACACCTATCCGCCTCGCTACTATCAGCGTATCGCCATCAATCGCACGATTGACGCCATCGCCAAAGGACAGGACCGTCTGCTGTTGGTTATGGCTACCGGCACGGGCAAAACTTATACGGCATTCCAAATCGTTTACCGTCTGCTTCAGAGCGGCATGAAACGCAAAATTCTTTACCTTGCTGACCGCAACATCCTTGTAGACCAGTCCATCCAGCAAGACTTTGCTCCGTTGGAGAAAGTCACACACAAAATCAACGTTGCCAAAGACGACCCCAGCACAATTACGTCGCATCAGGTGTATTTCTCTTTGTACCAGCAGCTGGTTGGCGACGAGGGCGAGGAACACTTCCGCAAACTGTTCCAGCCCGATTTCTTCGACCTGATTATCGTGGACGAGTGTCACCGAGGCTCGGCGAAAGAGGAAAGCCGCTGGCGTTTGATTTTGGAATATTTCAACTCCGCTACGCAGATTGGTATGACCGCTACGCCCAAGGAGACCAAGTACATATCCAACATTCACTACTTCGGCGATCCCGTTTACACGTACAGTCTGAAAGAGGGTGTCGAGGACGGTTTCCTTGCGCCCTTCAAGGTCATCAACATCACCACCGATATTGGCGACGGATGGCGTCCGCAACGAGGACAGCTGGATATCAACGGCGTAGAAATCCCCGACCGCGTTTATACCAATAGCGACTACGATTACAACATCGTTATCGAAGACCGCATTCAGCAGGTGGCAGCAGAGATTACCCACTACCTCAAGAGCACCGATCGTATGGCGAAAACCATCGTGTTCTGCGCTAACGAAGATGCGGCTGAGCGTATGCGGATTGCACTTGTCAACTTGAACGCGGACATGGTCAAGCAAAACCCCGACTATGTTGTGCGTATCACCGGAAGTGACATGTACGGTAAGAGCAAACTGGATTATTTCATCTCTGTTTCTGCACCTTATCCCGTGATTGCTACTACCTCCAAGTTGCTGTCCACCGGTGCAGATTGCAAGATGACCAAACTTATCGTGTTGGATGAGATGATTGGCTCCATGACCGAGTTTAAGCAGATTATCGGTCGTGGAACTCGTCTGCGTGAGAAGGAAGGTAAGACCCATTTCGTGGTGATGGACTTCCGTAATGTTAGCCGTCTGTTTGCCGACCCCGATTGGGATGGCCCTATCGAGATGGATGACGACTTCCAGTTGCCGCCTCCCAAGCCGGATGAGCCTGTTGATCCGAAAACTCCGCCCACACCCCCTACTCCTCCTCGAGTTAAACCCATTGTTGGCAAAGATGGCTGTCAGGTGGAGATTATCCACAAAACCGTGTCCATCTACGATGCTAACGGCAAATTGCTCCGTCAGGAGAGTATCGTGGACTACACCAAGGAAAATGTGCGCGGCGAATACGCTTCTCTGGACGCGTTTATCCGCGAGTGGCGACGCAATCCCAACAAGTGGGAGATTCGTGATATGTTGCTGGCGCGTGGCATTGATGTGGCGGCGATGAAGGCCGAGCAAGGTATGGAAGATGTCGATGATTTCGACTTCATCTGCCACGTGGCCTACGACAAGAAACCGCTGACCCGTAGAGAGCGTGCCAACAACGTGAAAAAGCGTGACTTCCTCAGCCGTTACAGTGGCGTGGCTCGCGAGGTTTTAGAGGCGTTGCTGGACAAATATATGAACTCCGGCATCTACGAACTGGAGAAAACCGAAATCTTGCGTTTGGATCCGTTTGCGCAAATGGGTCGACCCGCTCGAATTGCCAGTTTCTTCGGCGGAAGAGAAGGATACCTGCGTGCTGTGCAAGAGTTGGAAGACGAACTTTATATGGATGAGGCTATGTAATTATGAGTAATTTATCTGGATTTGTAAAACGCATTCGCGACATTATGCGTAACGATGCCGGTATCAACGGCGATGCCCAGCGCATCGAGCAGATGGCGTGGATGCTGTTCTTGAAAGTATATGACGCTAAGGAACAGGACTGGGAGTTTGATGACGAGAACTACACCTCCATCATCCCCGAGGCTTGCCGTTGGCAGAATTGGGCCCACGATGATAAATCGGGCAGAGCGTTGACCGGTGAGCAACTGTTGGACTTTGTGAACAACACCTTGTTCCCCACGCTGAAGAAGTTGCCCGTGGATGCCTCCACGCCCATCAAAAAGGCGATTGTGCAGACCACCTTTGCCGATGCCAATAACTATATGAAAGACGGCGTTCTGCTCCGTCAAATTATCAACGTCATCGACGAGCTGGACCTCTCTGACTATGAGGAGAGCCACGCTTTTGGTGACATCTATGAGTCTATCCTGAAAGAACTGCAGAGCGCCGGTTCTGCCGGTGAGTTCTACACCCCTCGTGCTGTCACCGACTTTATGGCGCAGATGGTTCAGCCCAAGATTGGCGAGCGGATGGCCGACTTTGCCTGTGGTACCGGTGGCTTTATCGTCAGCTGGCTGAAAGAACTGCAAAAGCAGGTGCGAAGCACAGCTGATGAAAAGAAGTACAGCAACTCCATTTACGGCATTGAGAAAAAGCAGTTCCCCTATATGCTGTGCATCACCAACCTGTTGTTGCACGGTTTGGATATTCCCCAGGTGTTCCACGACAACTCTCTGCTCAAAGATGTGCTGGACTATACCGTGGACGACCAGTTTGACGTCGTTCTCATGAATCCTCCCTACGGTGGTAGCGAAAAGGCGGATGTGAAAAACCATTTTCCTGCCGACCTCGCCAGCTCTGAGACCGCCGACCTGTTTATGTCGGTCATTATGTATCGCCTGAAGCAGAACGGCCGCGTGGCGGTGATTCTGCCCGACGGTTTCCTGTTTGGCACCGACAATGCCAAGGTGAACATCAAGAAGAAACTGCTGTCCGAATTCAACCTGCATACCATCATCCGTATGCCGGGCAGTGTTTTTGCTCCCTATACCTCCATTACTACCAACATTCTGTTCTTTGACCGCACCGGCGCAACCGAGCAGACGTGGTTCTATCGCTTGGATATGCCGGAGGGGTACAAGCATTTCTCCAAGACCAAGCCCATGAAGCTGGAGCATTTTGCACCCGTGGTGGAATGGTGGAACAACCGTCAGGAGATTGCAGTAGATGGTTTTGACAAGGCGAAGTGTTTCACTGCCCAGCAGTTGACGGAAGAACTGGGTTATAACCTTGACCAGTGCGGCTATCCCCATATCGAGGAAGAAATCCTTGCGCCCATGGATTTGATTCAGCGGTATCAGGAGGAACGAGCATCTCTGAATGCAGAAATCGACCGTGTGTTGGCAGATATCATCGCCATTCTTGGAGGTGGTCAGGAATGACACCACAGGAGTTGCGAGAAAGCATTTTTAGCCGCGCATTTGAAGGAAAATTAGTAGAACAGCACACAGAAGAAGGAACTGCGGAAGATACCCTAAAAAATATCAAATATAAGACCGTTCGATTATTAGAAGATTGTACGGACATTCCGGAAACATGGCGCTGGACGTATCTTGTTGATGTGGCAGAAATACTGTATGGATTTCCCTTTAACTCAGAAATGTTCAATAATGCACAAATTGGAATGCCTATAATTAGAATTAGGGACATCAACAATGGATATTCCAAGACTTATTCCAACGAACCTTGCGAAGAACGCTATAGAATAGTAAAAGGTGATATGCTAGTTGGTATGGATGGAAACTTTCAAGTAGCATTCTGGGCAAGTGATGATGCGTGGCTAAACCAGCGAGTATGCAAGATTACATCCAACTCTAGGGTGCTAATTCAAAAGTACCTATACTATTACCTTCCAATTATTTTGAAAGAAATCAATGGAACAGTATCGTACTCTACAGTGAAGCATCTATCTGCAAAAATACTGAACCAAATGCTAATCCCTCTTCCGCCCCTCGCAGAGCAGAAGCGTATTGTGGCAAAAATTGAGGAATTGCTTCCTCTGATTGACCGTTATGAGCAGGCATGGAGCGCTTTGGAAGATTTCAATGCACGCTTCCCTGTGGATATGCAGAAATCCATCCTCCAGATGGCCATTCAAGGCAAACTGGTTCCTCAACTCCCTGAAGAAGGCACCGGCGAAGAACTGTTCCGACAGATTCAGGCAGAGAAGCGACAGCAGATACGTGATGGGACCCTACGAAAAACCAAAGCCTTGCCGGACATTACCGAAGACCAGCTCCCTGGAATATTCCCGAATAGTTGGAAGATTTGCTACATTGACGACATTGCATTTGTTACCAAGCTTGCTGGCTTTGAATATTCTAGTACAATTGCCTCTAATCTATCAACAAGCGGAATTCCTCTGTTTAAGGGGAAAAACGTGCAGAATGGCAAGCTGGTTTTTGAGTTTGAATCCTACATTCCAGAAAAGGTTTCTGACGAATTGCCACGTAGCCAAATTCTCAAACGTTGCTTACTGACTCCTTATGTTGGAACTATCGGCAACATTGCTATTTTTGACGGCAGCTTCAAGGCGCATTTGGGCTCCAACGTTGGCAAGATAGAACTGCTTAATGGTAAAGAACAATATGTGCTTGAAGAATACGTTCTTTACTATCTTAGAAGCGATATCGGTTATCGTGAGTTGACTAAGTATAAGAAGGCAACTGCGCAAGAAAGTATTTCTATCGATGCAATTCGTAATGTGATTATTGCTATCCCTCCCCTCGCCGAGCAGAAGCGTATCGTCGCCAAATTGGAAGAAATCCTTCCCTTGTGCGAACAACTGAAATGAGGTAAGCTATGCAAAGAGTAGGCCCAAAAGCCAAACAGCGCATTTCCCAAAACATCGTTGCCTTTATGGTTGGGGGAACTCCGTTGACAAGAGAAAGCCGATCCTTTATCTATACTTGGGTGCGCCAACCCGATGGTAACGGAAGGTCGCAATCGTTCTACGACGTGTGGGATCTTGTGCTGCAAAATTATCTTCCACAAGATAGACCTGTTTTGTTTCGTGCTTGCACCAGACTATCGAATCGAGCTATCCAAAGTTTCACAGGAACAATTTCAGCGGCACAAAAATTATCAAGAGAGCGGCCGGGTCGTTTACTCATATGCGACACGAAAGAATGCCTACATGGTGAAGACGAAACCACTGTGCCGCATATGCGTAGTTTCTTTCCCTTGCGCGAATGTGTCGAAAAAGCAATGAACACTTCAGAACCAGCCTTTTTAGATTCTTTTTGCGAGATGTGTAAAAAAGAGGATGAATACATCGTTCGTGTAAATCGAAATTGGTTATACGATTTGAAATGGAATAAGAAATAAATGTTTATAGCTAGCAGAAGCGCATTGTCGCCAAACTGGAAGAAATCCTACCGCTGTGTGAAAGGTTGAAGTAATTGTATTATGATTTATGAAAGCCATCCGTGGAAGCAGGATTTATTGCGAAGAAGGCGGCTTATTCAAAAATATAATCGCGCTGAGCTTCTTTCGGAAGATGATGATCGTGCTTACACAGTTATAGAGAAAGCAATCTTTTATTCCGCATTTATTATCAGAAAACTGATCGATTGCAAAGGAAAGGTCAGTGATGAAGTAGATAAGTATAAATTCCATTTGAAGGGTGTTCGCCCTATAAAAGAAATCGATTTGATGCATCGATGGCCGGATAACGACACTCATAATTGGGAATGCGAAGAAACGTATACAAAACCAGGTGCTGATATATGCAATTGGCTGATCCACTCGTATGTTTTCTTTTTATCCTATGATGAGAACGGTGTGGTTGATGGATTCTATGTTTCTTCGGACTATGACAGGAATAAAGTGCTTTACAGAATCGAGTTGAAGGATTGGCTTGCTTATATGGACTTTGTAGGCAAGGATTATGTCATAGCTATAAACATGCATGCAGATGAAGATAAAAAAGATTATGTCTACACGCTAAAAAAACGAGGATAATCGCGGTGAGATAGATTTTTATTCTGCCAATAGGTGAAGCCTCACTAAACTGGTAGGAATCCTGCCGTTGTGTGAGCGGCTGAAAAGAGGTTGTTATGAAAAATTTAGATCGCAAAGTAACGTTATTGTGCCCTTTGTGCGGCAATGATCAGTTTGAGTCATTGGATGAAGAATTTGAAGACCTTCTCCACGCAAGTGACGATGTGAGAGTTCGCTGTTCTGATTGCGGATCCATGTACACTAAACACGAACTCATTGAAAGCAACGCTGCAATAATTGACAATGCAGTTGATGAATTAGCGGAGGATGCTGTCAAAGAGCTTGAAAAAGAATTAAAGAAGGCGATGAAAAAATGGAAGTTTTGATTAACGCTCTGCAAAAAGTGGTACCATTTTTAGAAGATTGGGGTGCACTGATCATCGCAAGCATATCCCTATTGGTTGCCATCATTTCGCTGGCGAAATCTTCAAAGGCTCAGAATCTCCAAAATAAGGTCAATGAACTGGAAGTCCAAATCAAGCAAAACGAACTCGATAGAATAGCCAAGGAGAAGGAAGACGCAGCGCTTGCATGCGTTGAGGCCAGATTTATTACTGTAGGCAAAAGCAAACATAGATTGAAAGTTTGGAATTCAGGAAATGCAACCGCTTATAATGTGACTGCCCGATTTGATGGTGATGTAGGCATCTTGATTATGGATCAGGAAAAACAGCCGTTTGAAGAATTGGAAGCCAGAAAAAGCTATGAGTTGGTTCTAATCACCCACAATGGTTCAGCGTCCAAATTTAGAATAATTACTGAGTGGACGGATGCAAATGGCGAACAACACACAAAAGCACAAATGGGCGATTTTTCGTAACGTTATTATTGAATCCTTCAGAGAAAGCATAGCTTTTCCGATGGTATAAAAGAGGTCGATATGATTTTTGACGGTCAATGGAAACGAGAACTCCGAAAACTTTCTCGAGAAATAACCTTTTGGCGCAAAATGACAATGTTTAGCTACACCGCCGAACATCGCCTAAACCGTGCGATTCTCTACTCCGCTATCGTTTTACGTAAAATCATCGAGGAAGAAGCGGAGGCAGAAAAAATTATCACCGCTTCACGTAAGAATGCAATGAGCGAGGAAGATCTTGAAACGTTTTTCCGCAATCAAGGCATGAGCGATGAGATTGTTCGGCTTTTTGTCGAAGCAAACAAACAACCGCCTATCTTTGCAACGCTTCACTATATGGTGAAAATTATGGAGTTTCCGTACAAAGCCGAGGATGACCTAACGGTTCGTGGAATGCTATCGGCTGATAATTACGGCGCAGGCAAGAAAACAACTTTGGCGTTGCAGAAGGTATGCAATCATCTTGTTCATTCGTATGTATGGTCACTGACACAAGACGATGACGAAAAATGTTATAGTGGATTCATGGTTTCTTCGGACAATTTCCGTGGTGAATTTGTTTGTTTTGTATCCTTTGATGAATGGCTGAGAGCGATTGAAACAGCTATTGAACATAGCGTGATTCATTAGGAATGTTGATTGTATTTGCAAAAGCCTATCGCGTGTTGCTTGATCGAGCATATCAGGGCATAGTCATCTTCATGTCAGCAGGAAACGATGACGAATAGACTCGTAAGTGCGAGTGGTGTGATGGAGTATATGGATGTTTCAAGGAAATAGGAATTGATCAGATGGAGAGGTGAACATTTATGACTATAAAAATGCCGTTTGGTGGATATGAAGGATTATGGGAAGGAATGTCACAATTTAGCGATATTCTTAGAAAATCTAATATAGAATATCTAGGACGTTTGAAGGATAGCATTGCAAAAGCGATCGAACCCAGTATTGCTGTCGCTGAAATTGTTGGTAGACAATCCCAACTGCTTTCGTCATTAGATATACCACCTTATACACAAGCTTTGGCTATATCCGCAGTAGAAAAACAATGGAGTTCATTGTCATACATCGTTGATGCATGTAGAACACCAGAAATAGTATCTCTGCAGGATTCGTTAATGCGTAATGATTTTGGAGGGTTGCAGGTCTTTGCAGATTCATTAAAATCTACGCATATTGAAGCGGCGAATCTTGCCATTGTCAGAATGGCCCCGATTTTTGATGGAATCACTTTTCCTCGTGGCATTATTTCTGCGGTCAACGGTCTGCATGTGGAAGCTGCAAAAAGGCTATTGTATTCGGATAGCGTAAGCTTTGATACGGAAGATAGGCAGTTTTATGTAGAAGCTTCACCGTATGATAGAGCTACAATTTCAGAAACAAACATTCTTTGCTCATCTTTGCAGCTACTATCTAACATTGATGAGGCGGATTTGATTTCTTTTCTTACACAGTTGGAGAAATATCCTAACTTTGCAATCGAACATAAAACAGGGAAACGCATTCGCGAAATTGTTGCGAGTTGGGATCAATATTTGGATTTTGATCATGAATATTTCTATCATGCCCGTTCTTTAAAGAACGGCGCTTGTCCGTACACTGAAACTGAATTGAGACAGGCACCAACCGGATATGCCGGACAGGGTAGGTATAATTATGCCGGACAAAGTCATTACTATTTTTCTGATGTGGAGAAAGGCGCAATTTTAGAAGTGACAAAGCATACGAAAGACACGCGTGTGCAAATTGCCAAGCTTCATCCAACCAAACCTATTCGCATGATTGATTTATCCGGAGAGATCACATCGCAAAACAAATTTTTGGAGTATTGCCGATTTAATCCATCAACAGAAGAATATCCCAATATTAAGCGAGAATACTTGCTTCCGTGTTATGTGGCAGGATGCTGTGAGATGCACGGCATAGAAGGGATCAAATATTATGGAAGTAAAGAGTACACAAATTATGTTTCGTGGAATGATGGGTATTTCGATATTGTTAGTTCTCACATAAAATAAAGAGGCATCCCCGTTTATATATTCCTTGTATCAACGAAAACTCTACTCATACAACAAAAGCACCCCACAGAATTGTGGGGTGCTTTGCTTTTATGCTATTCGCTTTCCTATTCCTTTGGATAGAACTTACTCTTTCCGGCTCCGTTCTATTAACAATCTCCTGATACTGTTTGCAAATCGTAGGGCCTACACAATAATTTCAAATTTTAGTGCACCACTTATTCGCAGCACTATAGTATTTACAATTCCAGCGATTTCTTCGATTGCCAGATCCCTTACTGGTGGTGGGTAAATAATGTTCGTGCATTCCCCATCCAGCAAACTTTTTCTTTCTGCTACTCATTGACGATTCTCCGATTATCTTTTCTGGTCTAACTCACAGCAAAGAGGCTCTCTCTTTTCTCTTTAACTTTTCACATACATCGTATTCTTTCCTGCGCCCATTTTCGAAATATACCCATCGGCAACCAGTTTCTTCAGGTGCCGTTCCACGCTGGAGGCGCTGAAATTGGGGCAGAGTTCCAGGATGTCTCTTTTGGAGAACATGCCTAGCTTGCTATTCACCGCCCGTTTGACGGTATCCAAGGACGTGGGACTCACAATCTGAATGCGATCGTCAAAGTCACGATAGGCGGCCACAATGGTACTCAGCAGATACTTCACAAACGCCGTCGAGTCGTCATCGTTCTCATGCCAACCAATCTGCGAATCCTCCAAAGCGGCATAGTAAGCGTCCTTGTTCTTGGCAATTTTAGCCTCCAACGAGATGTATTTACCTACCTCATAACCGGCGCGATACAGCAAGAGCGTGGTCAGAAGGCGGGACATACGGCCGTTGCCATCCAGGAAAGGGTGGATGCACAGGAAATCGTGGATGAACACGGGAATCACCAGGAGAGGGTCGACCTTGCCCTCTCCGATGACACGGTTGTACTCCTCACAAATCATCCGAATCGCCTCGGGAGTCTCGTAAGGAGCCATAGGAGTAAACAGAGTATACCGCTTGCCGTCGGCATTCGTAGCGCTGATATAGTTCTGCACGTTCTTGAAACTGCCGCCGAACGCAGAATCGGTATGGCTAAGCAGAATCTTGTGAAGTTGCAGAATGTAGTTGGGCGTCAGCGGGATATACTCAAAGCTGTCGTGAATGATGTTCAGCGCGTCACGGTAACCGGCGATTTCTTTCTCGTCACGATTGCGGGGAGTGGTGCGCTCGCTCATCAACTGGCGCAGACGAGTCTCGGTGGTGCGGATGCCCTCGATAGCGTTGGAAGCCTCGGTGCTCTGCATTTTGGCGACCTCGATGAGACGCTCCATTCCTTGCGGTATCTGCTGCATATAAACGCTTTGCTTGCCCCTGTATTCGTGGATGAGGGAAAGGCAATTGATGACCTCGTTGTCCCACGTTTTGTTTTGTAATTCTGTGTAATCAAAACGCCGCATTCTCGTCACCTCCACTATCTTTCTCGTCAATTGTAACCCGTTTGACGAGAAAAAGTCAAGCAGGAATTGGAAAAACATTAAAACAGAACGCGCTAATCCGAATGTTTGTTCGTTTTCAGCTTGAAGTCTTCAATGCTTTATGCTATACTATAATAGAAAAAATGCTCAATGGGAGGACTTATTATGGAACTTTTTGACGGACAGGAAACTAGGATTTATATTGCTCAACGCACGCAGGAATTAAATGATGAAATTAACAGGATGAGTGACGAAAACATTTCTACCTGTGATATTCAGGAGTGGATTGAATACTTGGTTGAGAAATACAGATTCACTCCAATAACATTGTTTGAGGATAATATAACTTTGGATGTAGCTCGCGCTACACTCCAGCGACCCAATCTTTTGGCTGGATTTAGTCCGTATGATTCTAAATACTGTAACGTGGATGGCTATAAAATCACAGTGACTATTCTGTATGACGGTGACGCTATTCTTTTTCAACTCAAGCCAAGTTCGAAAATATTGAGAAGCTTCATAGTCTCTGATTTTTCCGCTCCCAATAAAGAGAACTGCGGAACCCTCTCTCTATCTTTTGAGTATACTCTACACGAATGGCAAAGTCACTCCGACGATATGCGTGAGCATGTAATGCAACAGTTTAAAAATGAGTTTCAAGGCTTTCGCACTATGCTCGCAAACGTAGAGCTTGATATCCTTAGATTCAATGAACAATTACCGGATTTAGCACGTCGCGGGTTAGAGGCTAGAAAAAAGAAAGCAGATGATTTTGCGGCCATACACGCAGCTTTGGAAATACCACTAACTAGGAGTGCGTTTGCACCTAGCGCTGCACCGGTACAACTCAAACGCATTGTTCGCAAACCCCAACAACCTCCTCAGCAAAAGCCGGTACCTGAAGAGTACTCCATTTCTGATGAAGATTATGAGAAGATTAACAACATAATATTCTCAGCTGGCACATCCATGGAGAACACGGCTCGTTCTTATTACCGAAATAACGAGGAAGAATTGCGAGACCTCCTATTGACTTGTCTGAACACTCACTATGACAACGCCACCGGAGAAACATTTCGCAAGTTAGGGAAAGCCGATATTCATATCCCATTCAAAAATAAAGCAGCGTTTATTGGAGAATGCAAAATATGGCATGGGGAAAAGGCATTTACCGAGGCCATTCAACAAGCGCTAAACTATACCACATGGCGAGACTTGAAAATCACTGTTATTATTTTCAATAAAGAGAATAAAAACTTTGAGGACATCCTTGAGAAACTCAATGTTTGGGTGGCTGATCATACCACGTATCACAAAAGAGAGACCCCAAATCGATGGGAATGCGATCTCTACTGTGATGATAGAAAAAATGCTGTGAAACTAACTGTATTGGTCTTCGATCTGTACGTAGACCCTACTCAATTTCGAGATTCTCGAATAGATTAAACGCTTTGTAGTTTGATTGATGACCTCATTGTTGCCCAAAAACAACATTGTTTATCTCTCCTTTTCTCACATGGTGCGCCTGCTCCTTTCTGTGGCGTTGCGGATGATGTTATCTATCCCGACCGTGTCGGCGTCCCCAATGGGTGCGATCGGCTCCTCTTCCGGCTGAGCAGGGGTATCGTCATACATCCGGTCGACGCTCGGTTCCAAGTCGGTCAACGTGCCGCACGAAACATCCCGACGGTATTTGTTGGAGAGTAATCGAAACCGCGCAGTGACGTTCGGGTACTTTTCGCTTAGGGTTGCCAGCTTTGGACGTCGGTCCGCCACTTGCAGAATGAGCTTTCGCTCGTTTACGGCGATGTGGCCGACCGCCTTGAAAACGAAAAATATCTCATACCATGTGTCGTACCCACGTTTATAGATTCTGTTGGCGATCTCCAGAACACGAAACAGCTCCTTTTCCACCACGGACGTATACGGGACAAACGATTGGTAATCCACCTGCACGAAATGTGGATGTAGGGCGATGTGGCGCAAATACACCCCCACCGGCAAACGGTGGAGAGCGGCGAAATGTTGTATCTTCTCCTCTTCTTGCGGACTCACCTTGATGCGGATGGAGTGCGGACGCTTGTCTGCCTGTTTGTTTGGCTTAGGCACATCGCCGGGGTTGATGTGCGCAATGAGCTCCTGCACTTGCTTTTGGGCGGCGCGATACACCTTGGTGCGATGATGGAAAACACAATCGTACAGCCGACGAAGGAGGTAGTATACCTCGTCTCGGATTTGGTATACGTCTCTCATCATTTTCGGGCGCGACGCTCCGCCTGCCTCTATGGTGTACTCGAGATAGTTCAAAAAGCGATTGATGGCGCTTACACTGTCGCGGTGCTCGTAAAAGAGGGTGCGGTCCTCCACGATGACGGCATACTCTGTGCTGACGTAGCGGACGAACGGATGGATTTGCATGCCAAGCGTTTTGGCGTTCTCTTGAATTTGGGATAGCTCCGCTTCCGATACACGGAAGCGGAGTTCTTTTTGTCTGTCTGACATAGGAATAACCTCCGTAATGATTTTATTTTTCTGCAAGGGAAGCTGTCGCAAGCATTGGGCACGGCGGACTCTTAGGTCCGCCTCCCCGTTTTCAGGGGGCGTGCCCCCTATGACCCCCACGCTACGCCGTTGGCGTAAAGGTGCTGCGGCAAATGGGGGAGGGGAGTTGCAAAAACGGACATACTACAAAAGTGTTGACATTTTCTCAGTTGTAATGTATAATGTAAATAAATTAAAAAATTTACATTGAGAGGTGAGGGCTGTGGATACGGATTATCGTGCGTTGTGTATCGAATTGTTCGGCACGGACGATGAGCAAGAATTGCGCGAATTGGCGAAGAAACTGACCGACAATCGAAACGCCGGACGCAAGAAGATGTTTAACAAAGACGAGATCGCGGAGATTTGCGCCCTGTTGAACGCCGGCGTGACGATAGCGGAGGTGGCGAGACGGTATCGCACCACCCGCCAGACGATTTATAAATTGGTGAATGAACCCCAAGAGGGGAGCACCATGCAGATTCGCTATATGTACAAGAATCGGCTCTGCACCATTATCAACGTGGATTTTGCTCACGAAACGGTTGGCGTCATCAATCTGACCGAGGATGTTTTGCACCGCGCTTTTGGTGTGGTGGCGCAACCGACGTGGCAGCAGTTTATGGATTTTTTGGCGGAGCGTTGTTTCCCTGCCACCCGCGCAAACGCGAAAGCGTTGCTGAAAGCGCTGGGACTGACGTCGTACGACCCGTTGCAGATTGTGGAAAAAACGGCCGGCCGTACGGCGGAGGACGATTTGTGGATGCAATTCCGCTACCATGCGGTTAAGGAGGCGATTTCGTGATTCAGAGAGATTTTACGGGTATCCCAATGGAGGAAACCCAGAGCCATACCTCCAAGGGCAATCAACCTAAGTGGCATATCGGTGAACTGTGGTACAAAGCGGATCATATGGGCTATGAGGCGCTGGCGGAGTATGTGGTGTCGTCTTTGTTGGCCAAATCCAACGTGCCCGATTTTGTGGTGTATGTCTTGGCGCGTATTCGCTACGACGGCAAGGAGGCCATGGGTTGTGCCAGTGCTAATTTCCGCCGCGAAAACGAAATGTTGATTCCTATTGAAAGATTGCATCGTCAATACTACGGCCGTGGCTTGGCCGATGCGTTGGCCACCAAAGCGGACGTCACCGAAAAGATACGGTACACCGTGCAGTTTGTGGAGCAGACTACGGGAATTGCGGACGTCGGCCCGTATTTGGCAATGCTGCTGGCGGTGGACGCCTTCTTTTTGAACGAAGACCGCCACACCAACAACATTGCCGTGATTCGAAACGAAGATACCAAACGATTCCATATGGCGCCCGTATACGACAACGGCCTTTCTTTGCAGTCGGATATCCACGACTACCCGCTGACCGATGACGCGTATGATTGTATGCGTAGAGTGCAGGCAAAACCCTTTGACGTGGATTTTGACGTGCAATTGGAGGCGGTGGAGCGCTTGTACGGCATTCAGCTGCACTTCACCTTTGACGACAGCGACGTGTATCGTTTGATCGATGATTTGAAGGGTGTCTATGACGAGGCCATCTTAACGAGAGTGGCCAAAATCATACTGGAACGGAAACGGAAATACAGCTGCTACTTTTGAGCGTTTTCCTGCGAAAAGAAATCGGGGAAATACGGGATAGATAACCGGTCGCATCTAACAAACATCTAACGAACTTCCTAAAAATCGGTGTAAAGCGATATCCCTTGACGGCACTGCGATTCGGATGTTCGAGAGCCGCTAAACCCTTGAAATCACTGGGTTTTTCGGCAGAAACGATAACACGCCGCAATGCGATGAGGAACGCCGCAAAATGGTATGAATCCCTCTCCAAAACCGCGTGTCGTGAGTTCGAATCTTACTGCCCCTGCCATCAAAGGGCAATGAAAAAGATATTGCCCAAGAAACCCCCGATTTTATCGGGGGTTTCGCCGTTTCTACGGTCGAAATTTTTACAAGCGATTTTGTAGATGTGAAAAAGGTATTTTTCCCTTTCTGTAGTGAGCCGAAC
>JAZPZT010000110.1:0-3917 GCA_045544815.1 Acutalibacteraceae bacterium
TCCGACTTGGCGGTTATGTAAAGAACCTGATTGTGGGCGTGGTCCCTTACCAAGCGACCAGCCTTGATACCAAGAGCTACCTTACCGTAAACAGCGGTAGCTTTGGCACTGTTAACTGCACTCCTTCTGCGGAGATGGTGATCAACGACGGCACCTTTGACAGAGTGAGCAACTATGGCAAAACGGTTATCAACGGCGGTGTTTTTTCGACCTCCGCTACCTATTATGCAGCCGTTACGAATGGACAGTACTATAACCAGGCTAACCCTCCTCACAATAGAGCTTGGTTCGGCGACCTCACCATAAACGGTGGCTCTTTTACAGGTAAAACTGCCGGTCTTTCGACCGGAGACGGAGCCAATGCTGTGGTTAACGGCGGTACCTTTACCGGCGAGAACTGTGGTATCGACCTTGATTGGTATGGCGAGACCAACATTGTTGGTGGCACTATAACAGGAACATCGGGCCCCGGTATTAAATTCTCTGATGGTTCTACCAATTCTTCGTCAAACTTGGTGATCAGCGGCGGCAGCGTGACCGGTGCTGCAGGTCATTATGCAATAGATGCCGTTGCCGATGGTTCTGTGCATCTTAAGGGAAATGTTGTTCTCGACGGCGGCAAGGGAGATATTCTGCTCCATGCAGGCTCCGGTGATGAATATAGCTCCATTCTTTATCTCGATGGTCCCATCGATATGACCGAGCTGCAGGTGGGTGTTACCGTTGGCAATAACGGCGACTCCTCCAAAGTCGTCCGCATCCCCGACGACTCCACCGCCACTGTGGACGACCTCAAGAAGATAACCAACTCCGACCCCAATGCCGTCATTGTGGTGGATGAGACCAATAAGACCCTCGGCATCGTCTATCCCAAGTTCATCACCGATCAGCCCGACGCCGAAGACCCCTCCGTAGGCGCGGATGATATCCCCGGCTACACCACTACCTATAAATGGCTCTACTCTGCCTCCGAGACCGGAGCGGGAGACCCTGTCGGCGACACCTCCGCCGCCCTCGACACCGACAAGGTGACCAAGACCGGCTGGTACTGGTGCGAGGTAACCTGGAGCAACGGCGTTGACACTCCCCTCGTCCGCGAGACCGAGAAGGTCTACTACCATGTCCACAATCTCTGCAACAATGACTCCTGTGCCGAGCACATCACCAAGCTCTCCTACAAGGTAGTCAACAACTTATCCGAGCTCGAGGCGGCTCTCGCTGCAGGCGGCAACTATGTCCTCGGCAGCGGCAGCTATTCCTCCGACACGGTGGAGGATATCGAGGTAAATGAGAACGTAAACCTCTGCCTCGGCGATGTATCCTCCCTCGATCTCGGCAAGGCTCGCCTTGTAGTAGCTCAGGGCAAAACTCTCAACATCACCACCTGCGCCCCCATGAGCGGCGAGGTGAAGTTCATAAACACCACCACCTGTGACGCCCCCGTGGAGATAAAGGGCACCCTTGGCCTCTACGGTGTGGGTCTCGTCATCAACGCCAACAGCACCTACGGCGTCGAAAACCACGGCACGCTGCATGTGTATTGCGGCGGCATTGAGGTCTCCACTGCAAAGACCGCCGTCTACCACGGCGGCGCTGCCCTCCTGTTCGCCGGTGGCTCCGATGTAATAGCTCCCACCACCGATGTGTACCTTGCAGAGGGCAGATTTGTGACCCTCAAGGGCGGCGCGGCAGCGGTTGATGACAGCATCGTCATCAGCACCGAAGCTACCCCCTCCTACGGCAGCGGCAGGGTAAAGGTCGCCGAGAGCGACACCGACCTCGCCGATGCAGACCTTGACCTTTTCGACGGCGGCGGTCTGTACTACGCCGAGTTCGAATCTTCCGCTGACAAGTGCAATGTTGTGTTCGGTGCCCACGGCGGCTGGATTAACGGCTTCTGCCGCCACGGCGAGCTCCAGCCCTGCGAGACCGATGCCGACGGAAACTATATCATCACCAACGCAGGCCAGCTCTACTGGTTTGCCGAAAGGGTAAATGAACACGGCGAACTGAATGCCAACGCTGTGGTCGCAAACAATATCATCGTTCCCGAAGAGATAGTCTTTGGCTCGGATACCTTTGATGTCCCCGATTGGACCCCCATCGGCACCGAGGACAAACCATACAACGGCGACTTTGACGGCAATGAAAAGTCCATCAGCGGCCTCTACTTTAATGATGAGAGCGCCGGTTATGTAGGTCTCTTCGGTTATCTCGGCGGATCTCCTGACGTTAAAGACGTCACCATTAAGAGCTCCTATTTCAAGGCAGCCCATCATGTGGGTGCCATTGCAGGATATAACTACAACAACATCATCAACTGCCATACCGACGAGAATACTCAGGTCATAGCTGTGGGCGCCGACAGCAACGGTGCCTATGTTGGCGGCATATGCGGCCACAATACCTGGTATATTGAGAACTGCACCAACAGCGCCTCCGTTACCGGCAGGTACAACTACGTCGGCGGTATCGCCGGCTATGGTGGTGTCTCCGAAAGCACCAACAATGGCGACATCACCGGAGGATTCCTGGTGGGCGGCATTACCGGCGACGGCAGCGCCACCGACTGCACCAACGAAGGCGCGGTCAAAGCCACCGCATACATGGATTTCACCTATGACGACGGCGTGGATTTCGGCCGGTGCAGCTTTGTGGGCGGCATCAGCGGTCAGGCCGACGGCCTTATCTCCAACTGCAACAACAATGGCACCGTCACCTCCGATTACAACATGGTAGGCGGTATCTGCGGCGGCGCCACCGGCGGCTCTGTCAATGACTGCACCAATACTGCCACCATTGAGGGCAACGCCATCGTCGGCGGTATCGTCGGCGGCAACATGGCCGACATGGAAGGCTGCGACAACCAAGGCATCGTAAACGCCACCGGAACCCTGCCCTTCGAGCTTATAGACATCGATTTCGGAGGCTGCAGCTTCGCAGGCGGCATCAACGGCTTTAGCATCGGCTCGGTCTATGAGTCCGAAAACACCAACACCGCATCCGTCACCGGCGAAGGCAACATGGTCGGCGGCATCAGCGGCGGCGGCGCATACCACAGCGCCTGCACCAACTCCGGCGCCGTCACCGGCGGCGCGCTGGTAGGCGGCATCGTAGGCGGTGGTCTCGGCGATATCGACGACTGCTCCAACAGCGGCACCATCACCGCAGAGGGCGACAACACCGTCCTTGACGAAGAGCTGAAAGCTGTTTTGAGCAGCTCCGTCAGCCCCGACCTGCACTTTGCGGGCGGCATCAGCGGCTGGCATGTCGATGGCAGCATCAACCACAGCTTCAACACCGGCTCTGTCTATGGACAGGCAGGCGTGGGCGGCATCGCAGGTGCCTTTAACGGCAACCTCATCGACAACTGCTACAATCAGGGCGCGCTCAATGTGCCCAAGGCCGATGCCAACGCCAACGTTCCCGAGTTTGCGGTGGCAGGCGGTATCGCAGGCGCTCAGGGCAGAGCGGATTCCATTCAGGACTGCTACAGCGCACCTGCAGCAGCCACCGTCAACGATCCTTATGATGTAAAGCCCATCGTGGATGCCGACGGACTGATGTTCACCGACACCACCACCGTCAACACCTACTACCTCGCTGCCGCCGAAGGCACCGACGGAGCAAGGAATGCCGCCCAGTTTGCAAGCGGCGAGGTCTCCCTGCTTCTCAACAGCAGCAACGCAGATCCCGTTTGGGGTCAGAGGATAGGTCTCGATCCTTATCCCATATTTGGCACCATTCAGCTGCCCATTGCCGACGCAGTCATCGAGCTCTCGGATGAGGAGTTCGTTTACGACGGCACCGAGAAGTCGGTGGAGGTGCTGAGGGTGACCCTCAGGACCCGTGCGGCTGTTCCCGAATCTGCCTACACCGTAAGCAGTGCCAAGGGTACCGGCGCCGGAACCTATGTG
>JAZPZT010000111.1:0-2050 GCA_045544815.1 Acutalibacteraceae bacterium
AACGACCGCACGATCACGGCTGTTACCGCTATGGGCTTCAACGTCAACTTCGCAGACAAGACCGAGATCAATGCCAAGCTGACCATTGCCTCCGGCTACACCAAGGCCGACATCACCTCTGTCAAGGTTCTCAACGAGGCAGGCGAGGTCGTCGATACCCTCACCCAGTTCACCGAGCTGGACGATGGCAGACTCCAGGTCACCTTCACCGGTGTGAAGTCCGCGAATATGCGTGATATGTACTACTTCGTCGCTTACGTTGGCGATCAGGTGGCCTCTCAGAACGTGGGCTACAGCATTGAAGCCTATGCCAAGAGCAATATCGGCTCCGCCGATGCCGCCCTGGCCGCTCTGGTGAGAAACTGCATCTACTACGGCGACAGCGCCAAGGCATACTTCGACAGCCTCCTGGGCTAAAACCTTGTCACCCAAAATTCAATAACGCAAACAGCGCCGTGGGAAAAACTCCCACGGCGCTTTCTCAATATGTAAGCACCCTCGTCAAACCTCGTAGGGGCGAACCCACGTGTTCGCTCGTGGAACCACCGTCAAATAGATGTTTAGGCTATCGGCTTAAAACAGCACAAACCTAGATGTTGTATAAGTCCTAAATATTGGACATCTCAAATGAGATAATGGCACAGTAAAGGTGGTGCCATTATGTATAAAAAGAAAGCAGCAAGCAAGTCCATCAAGAAAGCTATGAGCTATGCGCAGTTTCTAAAGCGTTTTCCTAACGATAAGGCCTGTGCCGAGTATCTGTACAGCGTTAAGTGGCCTAAGGGCTTTGTCTGCCCTGTGTGCGGTCACCGGCATGGTTATGCTCTGAACCGTTCTGGACGGTATCAGTGTGCCAAATGCCGTCATCAGACCTCTCTTACCGCCAATACCGTTATGCACCGTACCCACCTGCCCCTGACGAAGTGGTTTTGGGCGATCTACCTGGTCGCTTGCGACAAGCGAGGCATCTCTGCACTAACTTTAGCAGGCAGAATCAGTGTCAGCTACGAAACCGCCTGGTATCTTTTGAAGCGGATCCGTATGGCTATGGAAAGCCGAGAAGCCAAATATACCCTTGCGGGCATTATTGAGTTCGATGATTCCTACTTTGGTGCAAAGCTCAAGGGAAGAGAGGGACGTGGTGCGGGAAATCAGGGTGTATTTGTCGCGGTTGGCAAGGATAAGGATGGTCGTCCCCAGTACTTGAAGATGCTTACCACCCCCAATATCCAGATTGCGTCTGTCAAAAAATTTGTAGACGAGAATCTGGATACGGGTTCCATTGTTGAAACAGATGGATTCAGAAGCTACCGCAAACCGTTGGCGAAAAACTATACCCATCAGGCTAAAGATTTCAGCCCAGATAGTGAGCATCTGAAGTGGCTCCACCGGATCATTGGCAATGCAAAAGCATTTATCAACGGAACCTACCACGGCACCAGCACCAAGCACCTGCAAATGTATCTGAGCGAGTATTGCTACCGTTTCAACCGCCGCTCTTTTGGCGGTGCAATCTTCGACCGCCTTTTAATCGCCATCGCACAATAACACCATATATTGTGGTCAGCTGCTTAAAACCGATAGCCTAAACAGAAATTTATCGAACAGTTTGCCGCAGCCAAAGCCACCCGTATCGGGAGGATTTTCAGGCTATGAATCAGGTATCAAATACGCAATGTCATTGCGAGGCCACGTGGCCGTGGCAATCCGCATCCTTAAAAACTACCGTTTTTACACGAAATTCCCATATAGTCAAAACATTTTTGGAACGGATTGCCACGTCGGGCTTACGCCCTCCTCGCAATGACATGGCTTTTCGGTAGCCTGTACTTCTATTGAAAAGGTGGATTTAGACGGAAGCAAGCAGACCGATAAACATCTATTTGACGGCGGTGCAGCGGGCGCACACGTGGGTGCGCCCCTACGGTGTCGTACGGAACTGCAACAGTTCGACAAACATCTATTTAGGCTATCGGTTTTAAGCAGCTGACCACAATATATGGTGTTATTGTGCGATGGCGATTAAAAGGCGGTCGAAGATTGCACCGCC
>JAZPZT010000112.1:0-26110 GCA_045544815.1 Acutalibacteraceae bacterium
ATAGTCATTATCTCGCTCTATTATAAAAGGTGCATATAAATCGCGGCAAATAAAACCATTCATCATCCATGACAATTTCATTTTATCATTACCATTCCTCTCAACACAATCTTTTTGTTATTTAAACAGTACAACCTCTAAGAATATTATACTCTTTCAAGGATGAAAAATCAATCGATACAAAAAAGAACGACGGCGGAGGATAACCTTGCCGCCAATTTCGGTGACTTATAGAAACACTTTTATGCATATCAACATCTTCAAAAAGAACGGACATGAGAATTTCATGTCCGTTCTTTTGATACATTTGAAATAAAGACTTATGTGTATTTCGTTTCGAAAAACATCTAATAAAGCGACTCTCGAAAAACTGAAGTGCATTTTTTAGCACACAAATGTGTGCTTCATTCAATTCAAAAGCAATCAAAGCATTTCAATTGAATTTGATTCAAAGGCACTGGAGATAGTGCTATCATTTTATCCATATCGAGCGCATTAATTAATTTTTCAGCCCGCGCACCTTCGTGATATGCAGAACCAGGACCTTTTTGACGAAAGATTTTCTTCATCTTGCATTTGCCTTTTGCTCCTGACGGGATAACACCAGCAGGCAAACCTAAGAACCTAAAAACGCCGTCGACATCGAGCAACATAATGTCTTCAATATCCGCTTGCGCCGCAAGATCGATAATTGAACAAAACTTCCGTTTTGCGATAGCCTTACGCAATTCTAGCCAGTCACCTTCATAAAACTTGCTAATGTTTGGCGTATAGTTATCCGTGTCATAACACAAAAAAATTACCCACTCTAGGCCCTTATGTTTACCATAGCAACGTTTTTCGAACCAGCTACCTGAGTTTGTAATCTGTGAAATGGTTCCTACTACATGAAACATAATTAGCACTTTGCATTCATCAGTACCTAGCGTATAAAAGATTTCACCAGTATTCGAATCGGTTTGCTTACTAACTGATACCCCATCATATTTTTTGCAGAGATGCTTTAAGAGGGACAGATAAAACACCTTTTCGGTTTCTCCCTCTAAAATAAAAGCAATCCCCTTTTCAAAACACTCTTTCATAGATCAGTCCTCCAAATAAAAGGACAATGTATCGATGGAATCCTGATCTCCAGCCATTAATTCGAAAAGATACTCTCCAACGGCCATGCCGTTGTCTCGTGCGGTTTTTATGAGCGTCTTCGTCTTAGCAGGCTTCGTTTTTCTAAATTCTGCAGTACCAGTATTATTGGGTACACCAACATAAATCTTTTCCGCCTTGACATATTGTACCAAAAACGGGGAGTGGCTAGAAATGATTAAGGATGTATTATCCAGCACCTCATCTAAAATCTCCAATAAACCTTTCAACAGACGCGGATGAATACTAGTCTCCAGTTCTTCAACGCCAACCACACTCATTCCTCGAGCGCTAGCAATAAAAACATTTGCCAATAGCCAAAAAATTCGTTTAGTTCCCGTAGACATCATAGAGATATTTATTGCTTGATTGAGATGCTTATTTGTGATGATAACGCGATACAATTCATCTCTTATTTTAAAAGGAATATCTTTTGAAGCCTCTTCTAGGGTTGTCGGCATTAAACCTTCCACATCTGTAGAAACCACAAGATCCACCGTCTCAACATTTAGTGTGTACGACTGGATAGATACATCTGTAAACTCAGGAAACAAACTATATACTGCTTCTAGAAAGAGCGCATATTTATCGGGATACTGCTCCCTCAATTGAAAAAGAGCTCTTGGCACATCTTTATCATCAAATACTACGCTACCATCATCATTATTATCAATATACTCAATGGGAGCAGCTTGAAAGCGATCTCCCAGATCCAAAGAAGAACAAATATGATAATCAATTTTTGCAATTGACCTAACTACCGGTTGAATAGCAATGTCTTCCATCGCCGCAAGAACGTCAATTGCTAGCTGGCTATCTTCTAAATTAATTTTTCTAAAAGCGTTCGTTTCTTTTCCTTTGCGGTATTTTCCTTCAGGCCTTTTCAAAAACGTCATATATCGAACGCTTTCATTCGGTCTGGTTTCAAGCCACTCGTTGGTAATTCGCTGACCCATACCATCATCGCGAAACCATCTAAATGTATATCCGTATCGAACAAATTTATATTCACCTAGCGACTCATCTTCTAATTCAACTTCAAAAAAGAACTCATCATTTTCGACTGCTTTGTTGATAGGGATACCACGAATCCATCTCATCATATTCTTTCTATCTTTAGAGTTAGCAGAAAGAAAATCAACGCCAAAATCAATAGCTTCTAGCAAATTGGATTTACCATAATTGTTAGGAGAAATGATAGCGGTGATATTATCCAGTTGGATTGTAGAACGCTCTAAGTTTTTAAAACCACCAACAGATATCGTTTTGATTTTCACTGGGCATACCTCCTAGTATTAAATCTGAAGATATCATAACACAAAGCTCTGGAAAATTCAACAAAAACTTGATCTCATTTTTGAAATCAGCAAAATTAATATCGTTCTAACAATCAAACTAAACCTATACGTGTATTTCATTTTATGCTTTTACATCAAATATATGCAGAATATTGTGCCACAACGCTTTGGTTCTTGTACCCCTATCCCCCTCACACTACCAGGCCAAACGCGTATCCTACCGTCACGGTATGTCCCCTATTAATGCGGCTTTGGCGCTGAAAATGTAAAGTTCGTACGGGTGTCATTATGTTCACCATCTGGCCGCCGATGGAACCGGCCTGCTTGGAGGTCAGGTCACCGTTGTAGCCCTGCTTCAGGTTGACGCCCACCTCGTTGGCGGCCTCCATCTTGAAACGATTCAGGCCCTCGCGAGCCTCGGGAACCACGTTCTTCTTGTTCATGCTGTTACACCTCGCTGTCACACCGCGGCGGTTTTGCCGCCGCAAATTCTAATTGCGTTTGCAAACCTATTGTGTGTCGTTCGCGCATAAATACAACAGACAATTTGTGACAAATCAGTGAGATTTTGGCGGTCCATCACTCCGCTTCTACATGCCGAAATCAAGAGTTTTTTTCGTCGCCTCCTCATATCGTAAGGAAGGATGCATATTTTATTGTGGTTTTTGTTTCCCGATTAACCTTAGAATAGACCGTAACTATTCCCCAAACATTGCATTTTCGTGCTACCCTCACGCCGCTACGGCATTGTTGTTTATCTCTTCGATAATCTTGCGGATACCCATCCAGACCGTAACATCCGTAAAGACTTCTACAATACTTCCCATATCCGTAAAAGGCGCCTCTTGCAATACCGACAAATCCTTCATCACACCATTATGGACGATATACTCCACAATTTGGTTGACGAAATAAATCTGTCGAGCATCGAGGTTGACGTCGTTGAGATAGGCCGCAAACGCCGCTTTGGCGGCACTCATATCCATACCGACAATCTCACGCACGAACTCGCCCAACGGCTTTCTGCCAAACTCAGCCTCATAGTCTTCTCTCGTGCCCACTTCGCTCCATAGAATCTGTTCCAGTTGGCGCACGTCTTCCGAGGTCAGCGGGATATTGGATTTCAGCTTAGCAATCACGGTGTGATGGGCATTTTGGCGAATATAATACTCCGCACGCGCCTTGTAATCTCGAAGGTCATCATTCTCCAATTCCGACTCGTTCCATTCAATGGACAGAATTTCATCGTCAAAATGGGTGTGATACACCATACCGGTGTAAGGGATGTACTTCATGAGATTTCGCAAATTCTCGCGAATGTACTCAAACTCGTTGATGCCTGCCGTATCCAAGTAATCGGTGTGCAAAATCTTATTCAGCAGTTCGCTCTGCACCATAATCTCCGGAATGTTGGCTACACTGGCGACTCCGGCTACCTTCTTATACAGGTCACTGCGTGCGCGGCTGTACGTCTTTCCAATCAAATAGGCCAGCACAATACCGTACATCAGCGCATCAAACCGCAACGCTTTCGGGTCGTCTTCGTCGGGCGTTACCAACGGAGCCAACTCCTCTGCCATAATCAAGGTGTCTTCATACGAAAGCGCGGCGTAATTGTCGGGGTTGGAGTACAATTCCACGTATTTGAGGTGCTGGCGAACGGCAAAATTCTCCTTATTCAGCTCTTTGACCTTGCGCACCATATCTTCGACCAGTGCCTTGCGGAAAGCAATCAATTCCTCCGTCTGATAGGCCAAATCCTGCAGTTTAAACACAATCTGCGCCTTCAAATTGAAGATAGCGCCCTGCAGTGCAATCTGATTGGCTGATCTGCCTTTGCCTCCCATACGGAAAAACTCAAAATTGCCACAGAAATCAAAGATATAGAATTTCTCCTTATCCTTGCCGTCTATCAAACCGGGGCAAAGGCGTGTACCACGGCCAATCATCTGCCAAAACTTGGCCTTGCTCATCACCTTTTTGAAAAAGACCAAGTTCAGCACCTCAGGCACGTCGATACCCGTGTCCAGCATATCCACCGAGATGGCAATCTGGGGCAATTTCTTGGGGTCGGAGAACTCATCAATGGCACTCTGTGCATAATTGATGGTATTGTCGATCACGGCGGCATAACCGTTCAAATGCGGATACTCCTGATTGAACACAGCCAAAATTTGCTCCGCGTGGCGATGATTCTTCGCAAAAATAATGGTCTTACCAATCCTTTGCCCGTAATCAATCCGCAAGCCGTTAGTCATCAGCACGTTCAGCACTTCGCGGATGGTATCCTCGTTGAAAATCCACTCGTTGAGCGCCGAAGAGCCAATCTTCTCGGGCACTTCCCCATCGTGGGCGAAGGTCGCCTCGTATTCCTCCTTGTCCTCTTCGGACAAATCGTCGTACACGATGCCCTGCTCGATGAATTTCAGTTTGGTCTCGACGGACATAAAGTCCACCAAGAAACCATCCGTCACCGCCTGCGCCAATTCATAGCCGTAGGTCGGCAAACCGCTCTGCAGCTCGAACACCTCATAGGTGTTCTTGTCAATCTCATCCTTGGGCGTGGCGGTCAGGCCCACCAGCGGCGCATCGAAATAGTTGAAGATATCCCGATACTTATTGTAAATCGAGCGGTGCGCCTCGTCGCAAATCACCAAATCGAAGTGACCGCAGGTGAACAGTTTGCCGTTTTCATCCTTCACCTCATCAATGCAGCCCATCATGGTCTGATAGGTGGAGAACACGCAGTGAGCCGTATAGTTATCCTTCTCCTCGCAGAGATTGGTCACCGACAGATCAGGCAGCAGGTTCACAAAACTGCGCTTTGCCTGCGTCACCAGCGAGGTGCGGTCGGCGAGGAACAGGATATTTTTCACCCAGCCGTGCTGCAAGAGCACGTCGCACAGGGCAATCACCGTTCGGGTCTTGCCCGAGCCGGTAGCCATCACCAACAGCGCCTTACGGCGATTCTTGCTGAAGGTATCACACACCGCCTTGATCGCGCCCTCTTGGTAGTAACGGCCGGCGATATCCCGATTCACCATCACGTGGGCAAGGCTTCTCCGCATGGTCTGCAGATTGAACAGCTTCTCTAAATCTCGCTTGGAGTAAATCGTGGCCACCCTGCGCTCGGGATAGACGTTGTCGGTGATGCGTGTCTCAAATCCGTTGGTGAGGAAAATCACGGGACGGCGCCCGAACTTTGCTTCCAGCAGGTCGGCGTACAGTTTCGCCTGCTGACGACCCACCGCCACGTCCTTGCAGGTGCGCTTGGCCTCGATGACCGCCAGCGGCTTGCCATCGTCACCAAACAGCACGTAATCCGCGTATCCAACCTCGGACTTGTTGGGCATACCGGGCAGTTCGTATTCGTTGACCCAGTCCTTGCCCTCTACCCAGCCGGCGTCGATGAGCATGCTGTCGATGTACAGCTTGCGTGTTTTATACTCGGAGATGTCCAGCGGCTTGGGGACGTAGCTCTGCTGCTGCGCCTCACGGCGTGCGGTAAGTTCGGCACGCAGTGCCTCGTTCTCCGCCATCAGCGCCGCCAGCTCCACGTCCGGCTCCTCCGCGACAGGCTCCTCCGACGGTTCGCCGATCAGATCCCGATTGAAGTGGGTCTCCTCGTATTCTACGCCGTAGCAATAGGCTACGAAATCCAAAAAGATATGTAGATTCTCCAGGCACAGAATCGCCTGCTCCTCGGTGATCTTGCGGTTGGTGTGGGAGGCGTTGTTGCCCATACGGCGGATGAAATCCAACCGCCGCCACAGGTCGGCGCCCACCAGCTCACGGAACTCCTCGGTGTTCATCAGGCTGACCAGATTATCCTGCCAAGGCGCAACGAGAGAGCCGTCAACGGAGTACAGCCATTTGATGGCCTGCTCCATGGCACGGCGGCAATTCATCACGCCGGTGGCAGGGTCGATGGGCAGCGTTTTCTCCGCCGCCACCGCCACCCCGGCAAAGGATTCAAATTGCTTGTCCCTTGTCAAAAAATCAAAGTTGGTCATATGCTATTCACCTCGATTTATCGTTTATTGGAGGCAAAATCTTCACACATAAAGTAACCTTACTGTCATGATCACCGTATTTGTGCCACTCTTTGTTTTGTACTATTGTACACCAAATATATGCCTTTTCCGCAACATCTTTAGGCTCAAAACAAAGTGTTAATTTTCGAGAGCTACCCAATTCAAGAGCAGTATGTCTTGCCATATCCCAATGGATTGTGTATTCATCGGGGCTAAATGAAGAATCGATTTCGATTTCTACAGAATACTTGTCTCCACAGTTAAATACTTGCGGAACAGTAATATGCGCTCCCAAACCATCTCTTTCAACTATACTATCGAAAACATTTCCTAACGAATCGGATACTTTGATAATCCTTGGAACATTATACACTCTTTCTTTTCCTTTCGCTGCATAATATTTTTTTAATCCATCGATAAAATCATGAGAATAGCATATCGCTCGTTCTACATCGTGCATAGTTATTGGTGTTGAATGTGAAAGCGGATTACGAATAGGTGTTAACCTTTCAAGAAACACCCGAACCTCTTTTGCTCCTTGAGGATAAACATAACTTAGGGGTTCTCTAAATAACTCTTTGTACCATTGTTCGTTACATAAAAAATAAATGATATGCTCAAAAAACAGTGTGTCGATTGGACGATGGAATCTATCAGGTTCACTGGACAGCATACGAGACACATGACCTCTAATGTCTTTCTTTACAAGGTAATTGCCATCATCAAATCGCAAAAATATATAGTTATCTCCATATTTCTCCTCCATTCGTTCATGAATCAATTGTCTCGCCCATGTCTCCAATGTTTCAATATAAGTACGACTATAAGCTCTAAGCTGTTCTTGTGTATAATCGTGGTACAATTACCTCACCTCATCCGAAATATTGTTGCATTAATGCTTTCTTGAGTGTTTCCAGTTTGGCGAGACTTTCCTGAATCGCCAATTTTGATTTGTCGGTCTGTTCGACGAAAGCAGCAAACCGGTTTTGAAGGTCAATTGGGGGCACTGGTAATACAAAACCCGACAACTGTTCCTTGTTAACCTTTGGCATATTGGCTCGTCTACTAAACGGCAGAATATAGTCCAAGAAAAATTCAGACCGCATTACATATCCGAGATAAATTCTTAAACACACATTTTCCTTTGGTAATATCGGATATGCATCCGCTGAACACAATCCTTCGAAATCTGGCAAAGCCACTTTGTTCAAGTTAGGACGAATCTTGCTATAAATAATATGTTTTGCTGTAAACAGATATTTACCGCTAATAACTCTGTCTTCTGCTATGGTTCTATATCCAAATAAGCGACCTGTATTTTTCTCGATGCTATCAATTCCAATATGGGGATAATCAGCATACTTCTCATAATCGGTCACCATAGTCGTGTCAATTTCGGCAACATCTAAAAGGCTACGGCATTGCCAATTATGGGGATTGGTTTTCAAGTCTCCAAACAGTTCGATAAATCGAGATTTGACGAGCTCGTCCAGTTTGGCGAGTTGCTGATGATAAAGGGAAATGAGATTGCTAACTTCATTGAGTTGTGACACAATAGCACGTTGTTCTCCTAAAGCAGGAACCACTATTTCCATTTCACGCAATATGCTCAAATTGATATTGTTTTGCGCAACACCTCGACCAACGTTGTTCACAAATTCTTTTTTGGAAAGCAAATAGTAATACAGATAATCCGTAAGAACACGCTGATCAAACAATTCAAGTCCTGCGATTGCTTGATTGGTAGCAGCATCAATTCCGAGAACTGCCACCTCTCCTAAAGTGGCGAAAATACTATACAAAATAGTGCCCTTAGGAAAAAGCTTTGCAGAAGATTTCTGCAATCCCAGTTCGGTAATGCTTTCCTCGGTAACAGTTATCTCCTTGCTTTTCATGTCGCTGATCTTAACCCAAGGTATAGTTCCATCGTCCCAGTATTCCAAAATAGACCGAGAAGGCGTTCCACCTGCATAAATATTACAGATCTCACCTAATTTAGCCATTTCCACACCCCTTAAATAGCGAAATAAATGCCACAATCAATGCCGCGAAACTGGTAAGGCCGGCAAACACTGCGATGATATAATTGCGGTCTTTTTCCGCGGCAATTTCATTGGCAACACCTCGAAAATACAATGCCAGCACCGCCATAAAAACGATTAGCAAAAGACAGAACAAAATCACGATCACATTGCTGAAAATCAATTCTGACGACCACGAAAAAGAAAGAGCCGTTTTCACGATAGCGATAATTCCACCAATCATGGCGAGAACAGCAACAACCGCCAACGTGTTGAATAACACCGTCATTGACACGCCCAACAAGCCTGCGGCAAGTTGTCCATTCGAAGCTTTTTTATTGATGATAATCATTCCTACCATTTTCCAAAACTCTTTAACCGATATTTTCTCCTTTGGTGCTTCTTCCACCTCTTGCTTGGTGGCGTTCGCTCGCACAATCGCCTCGGCTAATTTATCGTAATCAATCTCGTTATGTATAATGGTTACGTTTTTTCTGCGTCTTCTCATTTCATTCTCCTTTGTATGGTCTCCCACGATTCACCATACATCTTTTGACAGCACAGTTCTCTAAGTGTCTCGCAAAACGTACGCAAAACCGAAATATCCAAGCTCAGCCGAGTGCGCTCAAAGCTGTAACGCCAGTCATTAAACGATTCAGAGATTCTACGCACATAAGGAACACCAAACACATCGGTTGTCTTGCCGTATCGTGCCACGATTCCCTGCTCAATTTGCTGTTGATATTCAGCAGGTAGCAAGTTGTACAACTCCTCAAGATTGTGTGCACGTTTGTATTCGATGTTATTGAACACTAAAAGTGCTTTCAGGAAAATCTCGCAAGCAAAAGCAGTGTTCACAATCTTGGGAGTAGAGCGCCACATTGCTTTGTATACAGCATTTTGCTCTACTCGTTCGTAATGCTCGACACAATCCACAAAAGCACAGGCGTGCAGGAACATTTCCGTAGCATCCTTACGCCGTTCACTTCTCACAGCATTCCCTCCAGTTCCGCCAAGCCTGCGGCAATCTGCGCCTGCAAATCCTTCAATTCGGCGAGAATCTCCGCCGTGGGGGGATACTCCACCGGCACGTACTCGGTCTTTTTATACTTATTGATGGAGAGGTCGTAGTCGTTGTCCACAATCTCCTCTTTCGGCACGAAGAAAGACCGCTCGGTGCGCGCTCTCCCCTCTTCCCCTTCCAAATTACGGAAACGGGCGATGATGTCGGGGATGTCGTTCTCCTTCACCTCGGTGCGCTTATCGTCCAGGCTGAATCCGTCCGCCTGCATATCGTAGAACCACACCTGGTCGGTGCCGCCGTGTCCCGTCTTGGTAAAGATGAGGATACCGGTGGACACGCCTGCGTAGGGCTTGAACACACCCGAAGGCATAGAGATGACCGCCTCCAGACGGTTGCCCTCAATCAGCTCCTTGCGAATCGCCTTGTGGGCGGTGGAGGAGCCGAACAGCACGCCATCGGGGACGATACAGGCGCAACGGCCACCGACACGGAGCATACGCAGGAACAGCGCCAAGAACAGCAGCTCGGTCTTTTTGGTCTTGCACACCTAGCAGGTCGGCAGAGACGGTATCGTAGTCCAAGCTACCCTTAAAGGGCGGATTGGCGAGGATGAGGGAGTATTTCTCACGGTCGGGGTTTTGGTCAGAGAGGCTGTCCCGATATTCGATATACGGGCTCTCCACGCCGTGGGTCATCATATTCATCGCACCGATACGCAACATCGTGCGGTCCATATCGTAGCCGAAAAACATGTGATTCATATAGTGGTCTTTTTTGATACGGTCGAAGAAAATCGCCTCACGGTAATTCTCCTTGAGGTACTCGCCGGCGGCAACAAGGAAGCCGCTGGTGCCGCAGGCAGGGTCACAGATGACGTCGTCGGGTTGCGGTGCCATCAGCTCCACCATCATCCGAATAATGTGGCGAGGGGTGCGGAACTGGCCATTGAGACCGGACTGGGCAATCTTATTGAGCAGATACTCGTAGACGTCGCCCTTGACGTCCTTGCTGTCCGATTTCGCCATCAGGTCATAGATTTCATCTAATGCGTCCACCACTTTGGACAACAGCAGAGGGGTGGGTAATTTGAAAATGGCATCGTCCATGTACTTGGAATAGGCGCTGTCCTTTTTGCCGTCCAGATTTTTGATAAAGGGAAACACCCACTCCTGCATCGTGGCGTACATTTTGCTCGCAGGAAAATCGTGAAACACCGACCATTTCAACTGCTTGCCGTCCACCACACGGTCACCGATGGTGACCTCGTCGGCGAACATACTCTTATAGGGCAGGCCGAGCATAGCACTCTCGCGAGAACGCATATTGTCCGCGTCATCCAAATCACGGATGAACATCAGATAAGTAATCTGCTCGATGACGTCCAGAGGGTTGACAAGGCCGCCTGCGGCAAAGGTGTCCCACAGGCTGTCGATTTTGTTTTTCAATTCACCGGTAATCATTCGTTTTCCTCCCTATTCCATACATAAGACGTGTAGCGACCGCCGCCGATTTTGATAACCTCGCCGCTCTTGACCAGTTCATTCAACGTTCTTTGCACAGTGACCTGACTGATATCGGGGCATTTTGCCATAATCTCCGTCTTGGTGATTTTTCCCAAAGTATCTTTGATAATCTCACGAATGCGCTCCGGCTTGGATAAGCCGCTCACGGAGAGCACCTTAACGCGAGAGGAAAACTCACGATAAGCCGCCAGAATCACGCCCAGCATATAGCGGACGAAGTGGGCGTAGTCATTCTCCTCTTCATACCATCCTTGAGAACTGCTTTGCAGCGCCTCATAGTAGGTTTCTTTCGACTCTTCAATCAATTTCTCGATACTGATGTACTTACCGACAATATAACCCGATCGATACAACAGAAGCAACGTCAACAGGCGGCTCATGCGACCGTTGCCATCGTTAAAGGGGTGGATGCACAGGAAATCCAAGATAAACATCGGAATCAGCAACAGCGGATCGGCATCGCTGCGATTCGCCGCCTCATCAAAGGCCGCACAAATCGCACCGATCGCATCCGGAGTTTCCCACGCGGACAACGGCTGAAAACGGACGAAACGGTTGCCGTCAGCATCCTCTTCGGCAATGATGTTATCCGAGTTCTTATAGTTACCGCCGATAGACTTGCCGCTAAACTTGTACAAATCGCGATGCAACTGCAGAATAAAAGCAGGGCGGAGCGGAATATACTCGTAGCTGTCGTGTATCGTCGCCAGCACGTCACGGTAGCCGGCTATCTCCTGCTCATCACGAGAGCGAGGGGTGGTCTTATTAGCCAAAATCTTTTTCAAGCGCTCATTAGAGGTGAAAATACCCTCAATTTTATTGGATGCTTCGGTGCTTTGAATCTTGGCAATCTCAACCAATTGGGTGAGCGTATCACTTTGCGCCTCAACAAATAGAGTCTGTTCTCCTTTGTACTCGTGAATCTGTGACAACATCGTCACAATATCCGGAACGAGTAATTGCTGCCATCTGCGGCTATATTCAAAATGTCTCATTATGATCATCTCCCTATTCATTTTGATCATTTTCATATATTTTGATACAATTTAATTGTACGCTCAATTATAGCAATTGTCAAGTTTAATTTAATCATTTTCTGCGTTTTGATAAAATTAAAATCATTTTTGAACAAAATAAACTCACCCACAAACGAAATGGTTGTGGATGAGTTCATTGAGTTTATATCAAACGTTTCTTTGTCGCTATGCGTTCATGTACCACCTCACACCGCAAGGGAAAACGCATACCCTACCGTCACGGTATGTCCCCTTTTGATGCGGCTTTTACGCTCAAAATGTAAAGTTCGTACGGGTGTCATTATGTTGACCATCTGGCCGCCGATGGAACCGGCCTGCTTGGAGGTCAGGTCACCGTTGTAGCCCTGCTTCAGGTTGACGCCCACCTCGTTGGCGGCCTCCATCTTGAAGCGGTTCAGGCCCTCGCGAGCCTCGGGAACCACGTTCTTCTTGTTCATGCTGTTACACCTCGCTGTCACACCGCGGCGGTTTTGCCGCCGCAAAATCAATTTGCGTTTGCAAACCTATTGTGTGCCGCCAGCCGAAAAATACAACAGACAATTTGTGACAAATCAGCGCAAAAATGGCAACCGCTCGATTGTAAAGCGAAAGAGCCTGCAACCGAAGTCACAGGCTCTCTCATATCAAAGCTTATTGGTACTCTTTTCCTATCCAACCTTACAACACCAAGCCTCATACATTCAAGAAGGAACCCCTCACCACCGCTTTGAGAATCACCCCATCAACACCGCCACCACCAAGCGAAGAGGAATTTGCCGCATTTACGATCGCATCACAAGATAACTTCGTTATTCTCCTTGGATAGTCCTAATCAGTGCTCCCTATTTCCCGTTTCTTTTCAAGAGCACACAGCTTTGTATACAAGCGCAACAAACATAGTCATTAGATAAAAAGGAATCATTGCTAATACTGCAATAACATATTGTTTTAGAAAACCATTTTCCCTTTTTCCATTTTTTAGGATGGTCAACACGCGAACAGCCTCATAGTAGATAAAACTTAATGTCACACCTATAAATGAGAAGGAATACAAATATGAAGCGGCAAACATCCCCACCAGCGTAACAATTTCTAAGATTAGTCCATCGAGTGAGATTTCAGCTTTACAGCTCCTACACTTCCCCTTACATAAAAGAAATGAAATGATGGGTAATTGATAAAAAGGCTTTATCAGCATACCGCATTTATCACATACACACTTTGAAGCCAATACCGGTAGAGTGTTTCCCTTTGTAAGTCTCAACATATTCGTTGTTGCAAGTCCACTGATATGAAAATACACAAAGAAGAAAGCGGCAATGATAATGACTCGCTCCATTCTATCCACCTTTCCGCCTCATTTTCCCTATTATGGGATATCCCCACTCAAAGCGAGTGGGGATATCCACGTTTTGGACATTTAATTATTTAGTATCGCGCTTTTTCTTCTTGAGGATGATGAACACAGCAAGAGCAATCGCTGCCGCGCTCACACCGCCGATGGTGCCCCAACGGAGAGGCTTGTTAGCCCAGAAAATCATGAACACACTCGTAGATACAGACACATTTTTAATGGTAGTATCGTGAGTATTGGTTTCCTCGGTCTCGCCGGTGGCACAGTCAGTACAGATGATCTGCACATTCTGATACAGTCCTTCAGCCATCTCGAAGGTGATCTTTCCACCGTTAGCTTCAAGCTCGGTCATAAGAGCCTCACCGGTCAGGTTAATGACTTCCTTAATAACCTTGCCATCTTCATCTACCATGTTAACGATGAAGGCCTTCAGCGCACCGCCATCATCGGTAGGAATAAGAGTTACGATCTGCTTATCAGTCTGATATCTGCCATCGTTTGCGATACCGGAAACGGTCACAACGGGAGCCGTGCGGTCAACGACAAACTCAACGGCAGCTTCCTTAACATCACTGAAAGCGTCGTTATCAGCTTTATCCTTGGAGGATACAACGAGCTTGTACTCGCCTTCGTCAGCAAACAGATTCTTGTTTACCTTGTAGGTGTACTTCATCCAAGCGCCATTGCCGCCTTCTTCGCTAACAGTGTAATCCTTATCCTTCTCCAGTGCCTTACTGTTCAGAGTTACTGTGTACTCCTTCAGAGGATCGGCGTTGATTTCAACGATAACAACATCGTTTTCAACATTCTGAACGTAGTACTGCTCAACAACACCAACAGTATTCTCGTCAACCTCGAAGGTGGAACCGTCGCGGTTTACAGAGAAGGTCACGAGAGTATCCTCACCTGCACGCTTTTCAACGTACTGAGTGCCATCAGCCTTTTCAAGAGTTACCTCGGAGTAAGCATTGCCGGCCTTATCAACGATCGTGCAAGTAATGCGGTAGATACCGTCCGCCTCAATATTGGTCACGGTGAACACCTTACCATTCTTGATGCTGGTGATCTGACCAATCTCGAGCTGCTGGGTTTCGAAAGCATCACCCTTCTTGACAACAGCGGTCAAAACAGGAGAGAACACATCAAAGTTGGTGTCCGTTGCAGTCATCACAAAGCCGATGTTGCCTTCATCGTTGTTAGCAGACTCATCAACAATCTTCTCAATCTTGAGAACAGGGTTAGTCTTGTCCACGTAGAAGGTCTGCTCTGCGATATCTGCAGTTGCGTTGCCAGCCTTATCATTGTAATCGAAATCGAATACATAGAGTGAGTCAGCAGCATAAGTAATTGCTGCAGTATGAACATCGCCATTAGAGGTCCAGTTGCTTACGGTAGGAAGTGTTGCATCCTTACCATTGTCGGTAGCCTTCAGCGCGATCTTAATTCTGCCGTTTTCAAAGTTGTGCTCGGTAACAGTGATTGTTGCAATTCTCTGTGCCTTGTAGTAGTTGCCGTTAAGAACGTCGTTGTTGTCATATGTGATGTTAACAACAGGAGCAGTCTTATCCATGGTAAATGCCCAAGGTGCAAGAGACTCCTTGGAATCCGGCTCGATATTGGGGTTAAGTGCCTTGTCTACACAAGACACAGCCAAGGTGTAATCGCCGTCTTTGTTAAAGAAGATCTGTGCAGTATGTGTGGTCTCATCACCATTTCCACCAGCTGTTACAGTCTTCCACTCGCCAATTTCAGGAATGAATCCATCAGTATTAGCAATTTCAACCTTGAACAGCTCGGGGCTAAAATTACGCTCAGTAACAACAATGGTTGCGGTACGATCCGCCTTGAAATAAGCGCTCTCAGTGAAGGAAGTATCGCCATCATTGTTGTCGTAGGTAACTTCAATCTTGGAAGGAGTGATGTCGATCTTGATGTCGCCTGCAACTGTTGTGCTTGTACGCTCGTTGCCAGCATTATCAACGGCAGTAATCACAACAATAACATTATTGCTGTTAAACTTACTCGCGGCAACATTAATCATACCAGTCCATGCCTTAACAAGATGGTCGGCGTCAAATTCAGCACCCTCAGTCTTGTTGGTCAGATCAAGAAGCACACCTTCCTCAACCGCATCAGTATCAGTTGTGTAAATCTTGTAAGTGATCTTATTCAAACCGGAGTAGTAACCATCAACAGATGCATTAGCGCCGGTATGCTTGGGATCAACAACCTTCAGGTTTACAATCACATCGCCATTGTAATAGCCATGTACATTGGGTGCTACAGGAAGAATGTCGATTTCAGGCGCCTTCGTCTCGCCGGTGGGCTTCTTATCGTCAACTACAATACCTGTGGAGTTAACAATGGAAACATTACCAGCTCTGTCTTCTGCACGGAAGTAAATAATAAACTTCTCGCTGGGGTTAACAACAATACCGTTTTCAGCATCATAAGCAAGCCACGGGCCGTTAACATCATAATCGGTAACAGCCGTTACCTTCTGATACTTAAGGGATTCAAGACCGCTAATGTCGCAGGTAGCACCGAGCTTCACGGTCACAGAACCACCATAGAACTTATCGAATGCAATACTGTTTGTACCAAGCACAGAAGCACCATTGATGGTAATGGTGAGCTCGGTAGGCGCGCTCTTATCAAGGGTAAACGCCTTAGGTGCTACGGAAGTGCCATAATCAACTGGTTTGACGTTAGTATTGCCTGCCAAATCAGAACACTCGATATCAAAGGTGTAATGAGCTTCTTCAAAATATCTAATCTCGGCTATATGAACATCGCCCTTTTCAGGTGCATCAACTTCAACACCACCTAAAGTGTAATGCTTCCAGTTTGCATCATCTTTGAGGTCGTTAGTATAGGACATATCAGCGGTACCATTGGCAGTGATCGTTGCAATAACATCATCTGCAATGAAGTTGTGCTCTACAACCGTGATAGTTGCAGTTCTATCTTCCTTGAATTGATTGTCATTCTTTGCAGAATTATTGTCGTATTCTACACTGATGATGGGAGCAATCTTGTCCACGGTAAACAGATAGGAAACAGGATTTGCAACGTTTCCTGCGCGGTCAGTATAGGTAATGGTAAAGGTGTAGTCAGCGTTTTCGTCGAACAGTTCCGTTGCAGTGTAGACGTCGCCATTTTTGCTGAATGCAGGAGAAAGAGTCTCGGTCTTTTCCGTGCCATCATTATAAACCGCTGTCTTGGTAATTACCAGCAGGCCATCCGCAATATCCTGGGCAAAGAAATTGGCCTCGGTAATCTCAATTGTTGCAGTTCGTTCAGTTCTGAAATTGTTACCGTTGACTCCCTCATCAGGATCCCATTTAACATTAAGCACAGGCGGAATAGAATCAACAACAACTACGACGTCTTCGTCTGCTGGATAAATGGCGTTGTTAGTCGCCTTGTCGTAAGCAGTAAAGAAAACATGGCCACGGAACTGCGGATCAATAGTGAAGCTTGCATACCATCTGTTGGTTTCACCATCTCGTGTTGCATTAACCTTCTGATTGATCTTGCCAACATTAATGCTGCTTGCACCTTCCTGTACGGTGTAGGAATACTCAAAGTAATCAACGCCTGCATACTGATCTGTCGCTTCGATGGTAACCTTCACGGGAGCCTTGTAGAAGCCGAATGTCAGATTTTCAAGCAGTACTCCAACAAAAGTAGGATTGTAAGAGACCTTCAGGTTGTTCGGGTCTGTCTTATCAACACAGAAGGTGTCACTGATTGCTTCAACCTGTGCGTTACCAGCGAGATCAGAATAAGTTGCACCAATTACATAATTGCCTTCATATTCAAAGGATATTTCTGCTTCCCACGTGTCTGGAGCCACCAATTTCCAACTACTCTGATTCTCTAGATAATTCCTATCGTCAGGGAAGAGCAGGAGGACAGTCTCAAAGCCCGTCACATCATATGCCTTAGCAGTAAACTCAAAGTCACTTGCACGGAAGTTGTGCTCAACAACGGTGATTTTGGCAGTTCTATTTGCGCTAAAGTATGCGCCGTTCGCCTTCTCAATAGAAATCTTAGGAGAAATCTTATCTACAGTGAACGCCCAGGGCGCTACGGTGCCCTCTGCTAACGAAACACCAATGTTTGCATTATTTGCCAAATCCATACCATTTACTTCAAAGGCATAATGCGCATCATTGGCAAAGACATATTCTGCATAATAGGTGTCGACCGCATCGTCCGCCTTGTGCCATTTCACTTCGGCTTTTTTGCCATCAACAAGAACATCCATAGCTGCCTCGTTGAAGTTGTGCTCAACAACGGTAATGGTAGCCGTACGCTCCGCCTTGAAATAGCTTTCATTAACTGCAGAGTTATTGTCAAACTGCACAGTGATTTCAGGCGAAGTCTTGTCAATGACAAACGTTTCACCAGGATATTTGTCATAAACATTTCCGGAACGATCGGTGTACTCAACGTTGAAGGTATAATCTGCTTCCTCACTAAATGTGATAGTAGCAACATACTTGCCGTCTTCATAAGTGAAAGTCGGCTTATAGGTTTCGACCTTGCTGCTTCCGTCGTTATATACGATGTGAGCAGTAATCTTCAGCAAACCATCTTCGACATCCTGAGCAAAGAAGTTGTCTTCGGTAATCTCAATAATCGCTACCCGATCCGTGTTGAAATACTTACTATTATTGACGCCTTTTTCAGGATCCCATTCCACCATCACACCGGGAGCAATCTGGTCAACAACTACAATCCTATCGTCTTCCAATTTTGCCATGTGTCCCGCTTTGTCCATGGCTTTAAAGCTCACAGAACCACGGAATTGAGCGGGAATAGAAAACGTTGCATAGAACTTATCACCGTCACGATTAATCGCGTCGCTGGAAACCGTTCGAGTTACTTCTCCGTAGGTATATTCAAATTGCTCAATGCCAGCAGTTTTGTCGACTGCTTCGACCTTAACGCCAATAGATTCCTCGCCATAGAAACCAAATATGTCGTCATCCAACGGCACTTCAACGATGTCAGGGGTGTAGGTAATGGCCAACTCGCTAGGTTCAACCGTATCTACACAGAAATTATATACATCCTTACTGTTAGCATCGACAGACGCACCATCATTGGACAATCCCGCAATGTTGGTGTAGGCAAAACTCCACACATAATGAGCATCGTCTTCAAATACATAAGTTCCTTCGTACTGATTGCTTCCTTCAGTGTGATCCCAGGTAATATCAGTTGTAGCAACCTCAATAAGAGTTTCATTCTTGTAGATCTTAAGACCCGCAACTACATTAGCCTTGGAGAACGTGTCCTCACGATCAATAATCGTGATAGCAAGTGTTCTCTTATCTTTATAATAACCATCTTGAGCGTTATTGTTCTGCGTGCCGTTTATTGCAAGAGATACGGTAGGCTTGGTAGAGTTGATCTTAATTGACTTCTCAACGATTTCCTCGTTGCCGGCACGGTCCAGAACCCGAAGGGTTACTTTTACATACTCACTGTTGTATATGGATGCATCAACAACAATAGAATCCTCGTGAATCGCCTTTACCTCTGCGCCATCTTGATATTCATACAGTTTAACAGCCTGTCCGGGAACGTTATTCAACGTAATCCAGTACTCAACAAGATCAATACCGGAATAGTTGTTCTTATCTTCTACTTTAACTGCAAATGTAACATCGGAGTTGTAATAACCTTCTTCATTTGCATCATTAGGAATAAAAGTGCTCTCAGTTTCTTCGGCATCAACCACGATCCTGATTGTACCCATCTCTACCACGTGCCAATCAGCGTAAAGTTCGCCATCGGCCTTGTAGTAAAGCTCAATGCTTGTGATGGTTGTATCACCGGGAATGGTAATAGTCTGAGTGGCAGCATCCCCTGCAATTAAACCGAGATCACCATACATTCTCATGCCGATTCTTTCGGTTTTGAAGGTGATAGCGTCACCATCCTTAACAACAAAGAGATCTTCGGTCTTTCTGAGTGCTACATGCTCGGTATCTTTGCTAACATCATCGATATTAGACTTGGCCGTTTCCTTAAATGTAACAACAACCTTCACATCAGACTTGATATCAGATACAGTGAACCAAATGCCGGTTTCGTCCTTGGTAATGTCGGATACAGTGGCACCATCAACCTTAAAGGTGTCAACAGTATATCCGGCACCAGGAGTTACAACAACGACAGTAGAACCACCATGTTCTACTGAGGGGTTCTTGATTTCAAAGTCGCCGTGGTCAGCTGCTTCTTTTCCTACTTCATAAATGTTAGAAGTGAAGGTCACTTCGACAAAATACTCGGTATCTGCTGTAAGTTCAACAGTATAACCGGAGTTGTTCGTGCCAGATACTGTCTGATCAACGCCGTTGATCTTAACGCCAGTTACACGGTAGCCAATCTCGGGAGTGGCAGTAACGGTAACTTTAGAGCCGTCAACAACAGTTACAGAACCGCCCTGGCCTTCGGGGATGGTAGACACGCTACCCTTGTCATTACCTGTAACCGTTACGGTGTACAGTTTAACAAAAGTAACAGACACGGTTGCATCGGCGGCAATGTTTTCAATTGCGGCAGTGTAATTTTTAGCATCAACAACTATCTCGTTGCCATTGATGGTAATTTTAGAAATCTGATAACCGGCGTCTGCTTCAACTACAACGTTTACAGTAGTGCCGTTCTCAACCACAAGAGTGCCGGTGGTATCACCGTTCAGAGATACCGCGCCGCCTTCATTCTGGCTGACGTTAACCGTGGACTTGAGAACAGGATAAACCTGATCTTCGCCCTTCATCAGAACGATCTTCTCACTAGGCGCGACAGAGAATACAATTTCCTGTTCGTACTCATCATCTGCATTCCAGTCGAAGGCATAGACCAAGGTAAGGTTGCGTTCTTCGGATGCGAATTTTTCTAAGGACTCTGCCGATACGGGGAACCAAAGCTGGATATCCTTCTCGCCGTCTTTCATATCTGCAAAACTCTTTGCAGCACCATATTCGGCAGCAGGATTGGTCTTTACCTTGTATGTTGCGGCAGCGGAGAAATCATCCGGAGCAACAACATCAATACCTACCCACCAACCTTCAGCGCGAAGAGCATTAGCTGCCACCCACTGCAAGGTAGTTTCCTCAACAAGCACCTCTACGTTAGCGGTACCGTTATCCTTGATTGTGCCACCGGTATATGTACTAACAGTACCATAGTTTACAATCTTAGGATAAACTTGCTCACCATTCTTTGTGAGAACAATTTTTTCACTGGGAACCACAGAGAATACGATTGTCTGCTCGTATTCTTCGTTTGCATCCCAGTCAAACGCATAGACCAGCGTAAGATTACGATTCTCAGAAGCGAATTTCTCCAGAGATTCCGCAGATACAGGGAACCAGAGCTGGATATCATTCTCTCCATCTTTCATTTCCGCAAAACTCTTTGCGTCACCGTATTCGGCAGTAGGATTGGTCTTAACCTTGTAGGTCGCATCAGCAGAAAAATCTGTAGGAGCAACCACATCAATACCTACCCACCAGCCTTCGGCACGAAGAGCGTTGCCTTCTACCCAGGCAAGTGTAGTGTTCTCTACAAGCACTTCAACATTAGCCGTACCATTATTGGTGATTGTACCACTGGTAAAAATACTTACTGTAGCGTATGTAGAGGTTTCTTCAACCGCGACACCGATCATACTGACGGGCAATAATGCTGCTACCATTAAGACAGACAGCATAACAGCCAACACACGATCAAACATTGATTTTTTCGAGCTAGTCATGACTCTTCTTCTCCCCTAACCTCTTGATTTAGGTAAATATAGCTCTTTCCATTCAGCATACAATGCATACCAAACGAAAATACAAATGTTGCTAAGAATACGAACAGCCAATAAATATTGTCCATACATATTCTTGTGACAATGAAGCAGACAATCGACACAAACATTGAGATATCAGCAATCGTTGCTTCCCTATTTTGGAAAAAACTGATTAAGCCAACTCGCTTCACCTCAGGACGCTTATTTCTGAGGCGGTCACTTCTTTTTCTGGCATTGTTAATCATAACCGCCATAGCAATGGTTCCAATCAGTCCAATCCAAAATCCACCGCCCGATATAAACATCGGAATATGAGTTACTTCTCGTTGCATACTTGCGATAGGCATCAATAGAATAGCGATAGACCATATCAGCAAAAATACGGAATAAAGAACAAATTGTCTTTTCTTTCGCCTTCGTGAGACTCTTGTATCATTCATCTACGTCACCCCCTCAAGCTATGACTTCGTCAGTATGAATGTAAGTGATCTCATATTCAATGACGAATGCATTGCTAAAGGTCTGAGTATCCAATACAGTAGTTTCACTAGTAGGATTCTCGCTACTAAGAACAGTGGTCTCATTAGCACCAGTGAGTTCTCCGGTAAGGACGGTAGTCTCATCAGCGCAGGTAAGAACCGTAGTCTCGGTTGTTCCATCCTCAGGATGAAGCTGATGAGTGCTAATCTTTTCAGTGCTCATCGCACCGCCTAATGGATGAGAGGGATTTTCAATAAGCCTGCCGGAGGGTGAAATCTTATCCGTAATTTTACCTCTTTCGCGGTTAACCGGGCTTGAACGATATGTCTTGTCACCAGTTTTCTCGTTTTGGTTTCTGATTCGCTCAATTGCCTTACGAGCATTTGCACCAGTCAAGTCACCGATAACGGTGGGAATTTTCAAAAGGAAAAACACCAGCACAGACACAGCAAACATGATACCGGCGAGAATCGCACCGCCTAAGAAAATATACCGATATATTTCGTAAGTCATTTTCGATCCCCTCCTTAACCCACTGTCTTCTCAACCTTTACAGATTGAATCTTCGTCTTGGTGGTTTCAATGTTATCCATCAAAGAAGAAATGCTTTCCTGTAAGAAGGTGTTTGTGATCTGTGAACTATTCGCTTTTATAGAATCAAGCAAGGTTGTAATTTCGCTTTGAGAAGAAACCTCGCAGAATTCTTTAGCATTGTTTCTGATCATGTCAACAATCTCATTCCACACACGGAGCTTGAGGTCGTCATCATAATCTGCTGCATCAATTTGTAGTGTCTGCACCTGACTCCAAAGGATCTCATACTCTTTATAAAGGTTTGCGTACTGTTCTGCTTTAGAGAACTTTGCAATGTTCTGGAGACAAGTGGAGATGTCACAGTACATCTTTGCTACCGGATGTTGATCTTTTGCATACTGGAACCAAGTAGCCGCTGTTGCATACTTGTCCTTTTCCACACCCACCTTGTAGTAGAACATATATGCTTCGCCAATCTGATAGCATACTTCCTCGTAACCCTCGGGGTCTTTTTCTCTGAGTTCGTCAAGAACATTAACCGTAGTAGAATATCCCCATGTATCGGTTTTTTCAAGGCCACCCTTCAGCTTGTTGAGATTGGAACTCTCTATACTGGTGAGCTCACCATCGGAGATCAGGAACTCGATAAGTCCTTTGTTGTCATCGCTGCCAAGGTACGCTTCAGTTCGAGAGGTATCGGTTACGATTGCCTCGTAATAATCGGAAGCCGAGGATGCGTTAGAGAGAATATAACCGTAATTCTCACTCTTTTTATTCTCTGCTGCAATGTATCCCCAAACGGATGTTGCGGCAAAAACAATGGTCAGCAATGCGCAGGCAAGGAACTTAAACAGCTTTCCTTTCTGCTTTTTCTTATAAAGATCGTCTATTTCTTCGTAGTGCTCCAACGCATACATCAATTCCGCCGCAGATTGATATCTGTCGTTGGGATCGCGTTGGGTACACTTTTGAATAATTCTCTCCAAGCCGCTGGACAGCGAGGGGTTGATTTCTCGAATGGGTTTAATCTCGTACGGTGGTTCGCACGGATTCATACCGGTTACCAAATGGTAAAGGGTTGCGCCCAAACAGTAAATATCCGTTCGGGCATCTGTCTGTCCCATACCGCCAAACTGCTCGGGAGCAGCATAACCAACGGTACCAAGACAGGTTGTATCTGCCAAATTCCTTTCCTTAAACTCTCGTGCAGTACCAAAATCGATCAAGGTAATATTGCCGTCAGGCTTAAGCATGATGTTTGCCGGCTTCATATCACGATAGATGATGGCCGGCGTTCTCGTATGTAAATAACCTAAAACGTCACACAGCTGCTTCGCCCAGGCAATAACGTGATCCTGGGGCTGCGCACCGTACTCATCAAGTACTTTATTAAGAGAGTTACCCTGAATATAGTCCATGATGATAATGAACGAATCCTCTGTATCGATAACGTCTACGATACTGGGGAGGTTCGGATGACTGAGCTTTTTGAGAATATCGGTTTCAGCCACAAGGCCCTGTTTAACAACTTCAAAATCCTTGATGCCGTCCTTGCGAACCTCTTTAACCGCCCATGGCTTGTTCGCCTTTTCATTCATTGCGAGATAAACGATGCTCATACCGCCTTGTCCGACTTTATTCAATATTTTATACTTGCCGTCAACAAGTGAACCAATCTCAAGCACATTTACCCCTCCTTAGAATGTTCTTACAAGAGCAACCGAAATGTTGTCTCTTTCTTTACGAGCCTTATTCAGCTCAATCAGCTCCTCCGAATGGGCGTTCATCATGTTCTCATCAAGATTTACATTCGGATTCAGCTTTTCAAAAATTTCTTCTGCAGAAATCTCATGGCGGAAGCCATCGGAACAGAGCATGTAAATTGCATCGTCGTGTGTATCACCAAAGAACATATCGGGATATACATCATCAGATGCGCCAACACATTGCAAAAGCACATTGCGGCGCTCATCAGTCATTGCCTGTTCCTCAGTCATATTGCCAAGCGCAATTTCTCTGGCAACGAATGTTTGATCGCTGGTGATCTGTTTCACGCAATCACTAATTTCATAAGCTCGGGAATCTCCTACATTTAATATGTAGTAGCGATTCTGGGTTAAGAGCATAGCCACTACAGTGGTACCAAGCTTAACGCCCTGGCGAGCTCCGTATGCCTTAATCGTGTTATTTTGTTCAGTAACGATGTTACTCCACTGCTGTCTGATCTCGGAATCTTCGATCGGTGCGCCGCAAAGCGTCGGCAAATCATTCTGGAGCCAATTATCAAAAGCTCGAACAACAGATGCGCTGGCCACTTCACCTTTCTCAAGACCGCCCATGCCGTCGCAGAGCACTGCGAAAACCATTCTTCCTTGAGGGGTATTAACCACCCTCATGGAAAGGCTGTCCTGATTTGTTGCTTTTGTTAATCCGATATCAGTCCTTGCGGAAACTATAAAATTCATTCTTTCTTCCCCCACGTCCATGTAATATCAAATACCGTTAACCAGGACCAAACAACGAGCAGAACAAGAAGAACGACGTTGTTGATTAGCAGCATAAACGAATTTGTTATTATTGAGAAGACAATTAATCCACCATTTACTAGAGCGCTTATACCCAAGAGAAAATTGCGAATCCTGGCTGTGCCTTCGCCCCAATTTATGGCAGCCACGAAGTAGCAAATAAACTTGATAATTATTCCTACTGTAAGCAGGGTCTTAGTCGTTGAATCATAGGGACTCTCAACCAGGAAAATCAGGCCAAAATTCAACAACTCTAAACCCAATGGAACAACAATCATCGGCATAATTATCTTCTCCTTTCATAATCTGTGCTGATGAATTAATAAAGCCTAAATTCGAATTCTTCGTTTGCGAACTTAATCTTTGTACCGTGAGTGATCTTGGTTTCAACATTACTCTGGATCATTTGACCATTTACATAAGTATGATTGGTTGAGTTAGTGTCAACTACGAAATACTCCCCATCGCGGGAAATGATATTAGCGTGGCTTCTGCTAATAGCAGAGTTATCGCTGATAAAGTAATCGACATAGCTCTTTTCCTTACCAATGCGGAATACAGGCTTGTTAAGAATAATCTTCTCATTATTCTTTGCGCGAATCAAATGAGGGTTAACCTGCACCTCAGGAGTTGCACCCAAGACAGTGGTCTCACCGATACCACCGCCACCGAGCAGAGTCGTTTCACCAAAATTCATTGCCTGACCTTGAGGCATCTGCGGCTGCGTGTATGTAGGCTGACTAGTAGTCTGCTGAGCGGGCTGTTGTGCCGGAACGTTCTGTTGGACTGGTTGCTGCCCAGATCTCTGAGCGGACGCCTGTGGGGCAGGAGCCGGTTGACCAGGAATTGCGAAGCCGGGTTGAGTAACCGGCTTCTTATGCTGAGTAGTAGGCGCTGCCGCAGGTTGTGTCTGACCAGCTTTTTTAGCTGCTTTCTGCCGCTTATAGAGTTCAGCGTTTTCCTTGCTGTAATGCATAAGCAAATCCATCATCGTAATCGTCTTCTCAGGGGGTTCCTGCTGGGCGGGATGATTCTGGACGGGAGGGGTTTGAACCTTAGGTGGATTTACAGGCGGCTGAGCAACAGGTCTCTGTGGTACGGGTTGTTGCGCCGGCGGTTGAACCGGCTGCCGTACAGGAGCCTGAACCGGCTGAGGTTTCTGAACAACCGGCTGCTGAACTTGCACAGGAGCTGCTGCTTCGCCAATACTATCGAGCAGTTTCTTGAAATCATCCAAAGAGAATACGGGCGAGCTATTCAGATAGTTAATAATCTTAGCAACATGATCACAATTCTCAGTCTGATCGAACTGAGTAGTAAACATAATGTTCTTGAAAAATGC
>JAZPZT010000113.1:0-2209 GCA_045544815.1 Acutalibacteraceae bacterium
GGTGCGGTGCAGCGGACACCCGCAAGGGGTGTCCCTACGCGTATCCTTGGCGACGGAGTGCATCCTTGGCGGCGGGAGCAAGCCCCCGCCCTACGGATGGTGCGCTCCGAATCGATGCGGCGGGAGCAAGCCCCCGCCCTACAGGGGGCGTGCAGGAGGTGTTGGATACGAAAAAGAACCGTGCGGATAAGGAGATGCAACGATTTTTTCTTTTCGCAGAACACCGTACTCTGCGACTGGTACAAAACACGAATATAAAATTGCAAACATGTGTTTCACGGATAAACACATCTGATTTTTAACTCGGATAATCGTGGGTTCGGTTACAAAATTACGCACCTAACCCAAGTTTATCCGAATTTTATACAACGCTATACTATCATAATGGGTATCAAGTGTCAACAAAAGTTTACTTTTTTGTAACGTTCCAATTGTAAACGATTCGTGAACAGTTCACAAATTCAACGTGGTGTTGCGATTATTGGCGGTGTCCCGATGGGGATGCCGCTTTTCATCGTCCCTATTTTGCGGAAGCAGCTCCGTGAGGCGCTCCATGTACTGCCGTTTGTGGGCCATGGTGGGGTGTACATATCTGTCCATGGTCATGCTGACGGTGGAGTGGCCCAACAGCTCGCTAAGCAGCTTGGGGTCGAAGCCCAGCTCCACGCAGCGGGTGGCGAAGGTATGGCGCAGGGTGTGGTAATTGGTGGGCGGCAGTCCGACCTCCTCCAGTACTCGGCGGAAGTGGTGCTGCATGGCACGGGGCTCCATGAGGCGATCCTCCTGCCCCGTCAGAAACCAGCCGGTTCGCTCGCAGGGCATCGCCGTCAAAATCGCCGTCAGCTCCTCCGGCAGAGGGATCACTCGCTTGGACGACGGACTTTTCGGAGCCGTCACCATCACACGGGTACGAGGGCCGCCGGGCTGTAGGTTCCGAAGCCGCTGGGCCGTGCGCCGTATGTATACCACACCCTCGGCGGTGTCAATGTCCTCCCACCGCAGCGCGCAGACTTCACCCACCCGCAAGCCCGTGTACAGACTCAGCAGAATCCCGAGGTTCGGAAGTGAGATATATTTATATAGGTAGGCACTCAGCATTTTTTGCTCGTTCAGGGTCAGGACTTGTATCTCTGCGCGGCCCGTGGAAACGTGTACCGTGCTCCCGTCACAGGGGATGGGAATGTCGTTTTGGATGCCGTAGCGGAGGATCCCACGCAGCACGGACAGCACGTCCGATACCGTCCGAGGGGACAGGGGCTTGCCGCCCTCACCGCCACGCTCCAGTAATTCCGTGGCAAACGCATCGATACGCCCATGGGTCATGCTGCTCACAGGCACATCCCCCATGGCGGGCAGCAGATGGTTGCACACAATGCTGTGATACTTGACCAGTGTGCTTTCCTTTACCCGCGGCGCAATGCTCTGCCCCCACCGAACCGCAAGATCCTCCAGTGTGGGTGACAGTGGGTCGGGAACGGGCTGCTCGGCCCATTGGGTGGATGCCTCGAGCAGCCGCTGCTTGGCCTCGCGGTAGGTGCGGGCATATACATAGCCGTAGCGTGGGCCGTCGGGGCTGTGCTTGAGATAACGCCCCTCCCACCGTCCGTCTTTGCGCTTGTAGATGTTTTCGCCTTTTCTGGACATAGCAAATACTCCTTATTGATATGATAAGTCCTCACTCTATGGATATTATATCATACCCCCAAAATGAATTGGTTAAGGCAATCGCCGTCGAAATCGCCGTCAGAAGTTCGGAAAACCGCGTGTTTTCTACGTTTTTGCCACTTTTCGCAGAGTACGGTGTTCTGCGAGGATTGTGCACTATCAAATTGCATGAAATTAAGGCGAGATTTTTGGATAGTATATTCAAATTCTCCGCAATAATACTCATGCCGCACCCCCTCCCGCACCGCGCACCCCATCGCACCGCCCCCCTGCCTCCCCTTCGTTAAGGGGACGTGCCCGAGCTTGTCGAGGGCGGAGAGGTCGAAGCCGTTGGGACGCACCGCATCGATTCGGAGCGCACCCCCACTCGCACGGTGTCTTTCTATCCACAATCAATTCGCAAACGCGAATTGAAATAAAAAAGACACCGGGCGAAACAAGGACGAGCATCCCGGAGTTTGCGAGTCCCTCGCCTCTGTTACTGGCACAGAACACCAGCAAAACTTGCAAAACCACAACCTACATAGGAGGAAAATTATGAAAT
>JAZPZT010000114.1:0-34413 GCA_045544815.1 Acutalibacteraceae bacterium
AGGAGGGACAGCTATGGCGATTACCTACGTACCCGTATACGGCGATACCGTCGCGGCGGTGGACGAGACCCATCGTTTCGGCACCGACGCTATGCTGCTGTCCCATTTTGCCATGCCCTGCGTGGGCGAGACGGTGTGCGAACTGGGCACCGGTTGCGGTGCCATCGCCCTGCGCCTTGCCGCAGGCGGTCACCCTGCCGCCGTTCACGGCGTGGACATACAAGAGAGCGCCATAGCCTTGGCGCAGTTGGGCGCACAGCGCTTTGTGGGCGAGCCACGCCCTACCTTTGGGGTGGCGGATTGGTGCGACCCGCGCACCATTGCCCCTGCCGGCACCTATCGCCGCGTGGTGTGCAATCCGCCTTATTTCCCGGCTCACAGCGGCCCTGTCAACGCCGATGAGGCGTCCACCATCGCCCGCCACGAGCAGGAGGATACCTTAGACAGTCTGTGTGTCGCCGCCGCGTGGCTGCTCACAAGCGGCGGACGCTTTTTCCTCTGCCATCGCCCCGAGCGGCTGACCGACGTACTGGCGGCGCTCACCGCCCATCACTTGGAGCCCAAGCGGATTCAGGCGGTGCAAAAACGAGGGGATACCGCCCCGTGGCTGTTTTTACTGGAAGCGAAAAAGGACGCCCGTTCGGGCGTACAATGGCTCCCTCCTTTGGTGCTGTACACCGATGAGGGCGAGTCCACGCCTGCATTGCGGGCCATCTATCGGGAGGTGACGATATGAGCGAAACCATAGGCCGCCTGACGCTGGTGGGCACGCCCATCGGCAATTTGTCGGATTTTTCTCCGCGTGCCATTGAGGCGTTGCAGTCTTGCGATTTCATCGCCGCAGAGGACACCCGAGTGACCTTAAAATTGCTCAATCACTTTGGCATCAACAAACCTTTGGTGAGCTATCACGAGCACAATAAGCGAGAGAGCGGCCAGCGCCTCTGCGCCCGTATGCTGGCGGGCGAAAACGGCGTGCTGGTCAGCGATGCCGGCATGCCTGCCATCTCCGACCCCGGCGAGGATTTGGTGAATCTCTGCCATCAGATGGGCATTCCCGTGGGCGTCGTCCCCGGCCCCACTGCCGTGGCCTCGGCGTTGGCACTGGCAGGATTGCCCACCGGCCGCTTCACCTTTGAGGGCTTTCTCAGCGTGAACAAAAAAGAGCGCCGCACCCATTTGGACAGCCTGAAGGGTGAAAGACGCACTATGGTGTTTTATGAAGCGCCTCATAAGCTCAAGCACACCCTTGCCGACCTGCTGGCGGCCTTGGGTGACCGCCCCATCGCCTTGGTGCGTGAAATCACCAAGATTCACGAGGAGGTCATCCGCACCACCCTCACCGCCGCCGTGGCGAAGTATGAGGAAGAGGACCCGCGCGGCGAATTCGTGGTGGTGGTGGGCGGCGCGACCGCTACCGAAGCCGTTGCCGCCACCCCAGAAGAGGCAGCGGAACTGGCCCGTGCCTATCTGCAGGAGGGGTTGTCACCCTCTGAGGCGGCCAAACGAGCCGCCGCCGATACGGGGCTGAAAAAGGGAGAAGTTTATCGCTTGCTGATTGCAAAGGAGGACTAAATTATGTGGAAAGATATTGCCATTTTGGTGGCGCTGGCCGCCTGTGTATGGTTTTTGCTGAAATTGGGGCGCAATCGCAGCGGCGACAGCCGCTCTGCGCGCCTGATGGAGAAATACAAAACTCTGACGCCCGAATTGCTGGCCGAAACGCCCGACGAGGAGCTGGTGGAGGCGGTGGTGGCCTGCGTGCTGGCCGAGGCCGCCGACAGTCGCCGCCCCGACCCTGCCCATACCCTCTCCAAGCGTCCTCAGCCCTATACCGTGGTGTACAGCATTTGGGCGGTGTGTAAGGAAATGGCAAACGGCACCTACGCCGCCCTAATGCACACCGCCACCCGTGAGATGGTGGAGCACGCCTGCGACGGTCTGCCTGTGGTGGGCGCCCCTGCCACCGCCGAGGCGCTCAAGACCTTGGCGGCTCTGCACAAAGAGGACGCCGACACCGCCGAGGCGGAAAAAGCCTTCCACACCGCCGTGGAGAGCGAGTGCCCCCTCACGCTGTGCGTCGCGTATATTCGTGACCATATTGCCGCCCTGACCGGTACTGAGGAGCCTGCCTCCGAGGCTCTGCCCGAGGAGACCACCGATGGAGAATAAGTTTCCCCTCAACGCTCTCGGTTTGTCCCACCAGTTTATGGCCGCCCACATCCGTGAGGGTGCTTTTTGCATTGACGCTACCGCGGGCAAGGGGCGAGATACTCTTTTTCTCTGCAAACTGGTAGGGGAGAGTGGCCGCGTGCTGGCACTGGACATTCAGGCGGATGCGGTGGCCCAGACCACCGCCCTACTCACCGCTGAGGGCGTGGCGCACCGCGCGCAAGTGGTGCAGACCTGCCACAGCCGTCTCGGCGAGTACGCCGCACCCGATTCGGCAGACGGCATTATGTTCAATTTCGGTTGGTTGCCCGGTGGAGACCACAATACCTTTTCTCACGCCGACACCAGTGTGGCGGCGGTGCGGACCGCCCTCGACCTACTTAAAGTCGGCGGCGTGATGACCCTCTGTCTGTATTATGGGCGGCAGAACGGTACCGCCGAGCGTGACGCCCTGCTGGCGTTGCTTCCTACCATGGATTCTCGTCGCTACACCGTCATTCGCGGCGATTTTTCCAATCGCACGGGCGATGTGCCCATTCCGATTTTCATTATCCGCGAACAATAAAAAAGACACCGCTGTGGATTTCCACAGCGGTGTCTTTTTTAGTTAGATTAGGTCCAGCCACCCAGTTCGCCGTCGTTCCAAGGCTGGCTGCCTTCGGAATCTTCGATGATGTCGCCGGTCAGCGCGGCAATAGAGGTATCGGCGCAGAAGGGCAGAATCTCAAGAACGGGGGCGAAATAATTCTTTTTCATGATAATTACACCCCACCTGCAATGCTCTCATAAGAGGCGGACTCCATATTGCCGTACAGGGTGATCTCTTCGCCGCCGATCAGAATGGTGATATAGGGGCGAGCGTAGATGGTGCGGCCAAAAGCGCTTTCGGGGATGTTGGTGACACGCACACCGTAGACGTAGTGGGTATCGTCACACAGCTCCTTCATGGCCTTGGCGCCCACGATGTTGATGGTGCCGGTGCCGCTGGCAGCGTTCTCGATGGTCAGGTCGGTGTCCACCACCTCGCCCTGCTTGTTGGAGACGATGGCACCCACACGCACCACGGTATAATCGTACGGATCGTTGAGGAATTCGGTGTTGGTATAGGGGTTGGCGATACCGCTATTCTCCTCGTAGTGATACACGGTGTACTTGTGGACGGGATCGTTGTTATCCTCAGTATAGGTGAAAGCGTTGACGTTGGCGGAGAACAGGAAGCCCAAACCGCCGACGGCGCCGGTCTCATCCATCTCCATGGCGCTCTTACCGCCATGCTCGAGGAGGTTGACCTCGGTGTCGGGAATCTCTACCACCTGGATGTTATCCACGAAAACGTTGGTTTCCAAAGCGTTACCCGCGCCGACAAATTGCACTGCCGCATCGCCGGAATTTTCCACGCGGATCACCTGGTTGTAAGTGGACCAAGTGCGTTTATTCAGATACTTGGCACCATAGAATTTGTTGCTGTTGCCGCTGTTCTTGGGATCCGCTACGCGGACGTTGACGCCGTTGGTCAGCGCCAGGTAGTCAAAGCTCACGCGATAGGTGCGGCCCTCCACCACGGGGAACTTCTGGGACAGCAGACCTGCCCAGCTACCGCTATCCTTTAAATAGATACCGAAGTTGCCGGTTTTGGCCGCGTCGGTGCAGACGGTGATGGAGCTGCCTGCGGTCCAGGCGTCCGTGCCGCCGCACTCAAAATTGCCGTTGGAGATGAGGCCGTCGGTGGACACCTCGGTCAGCTCGATGACCGATACGTCATCCAGCAGGATGGAGCCGGCGTTGGCCGCTTGGGCGGTGAATTTCAGCAGCATCTGGGTATTCGTACCGCTGTTGTACACACAGGTGTATTTGACCCATTCGCCGCTGGTTTCGTTCATGTAGTTCTGGCCGGACAGCTTTTCAAAGCCGGCCCAAGGGCTGACGGTCTGGCTCACAACTGCGTTGAAAACGCCGGTGCCGCTGACACGTTTGGCCCACCAGGAAACCTGATAATTGGTGTTCTGCTTGACGGCGATGGTACGTATGGCAGCCTCACCCCACGCGGAGGGGTCGGTGATCTGCAGGGCGTAACGGCCATAGTGGGATTCCTCCACGATGGTGGGGTTGCCGCTGCGGCAGGTCCAGTTGCTGGTGTCGCCGGTCTCAAAGCCGCCGTTGGGCAGGGTGCCGGAGTCGGCGCCGCCACCCAGAGACTCGACGTAGATATCATCGATGTAGAAAATACCGCCGGCCCAACCGTTTTGGAAACGCAGGATCAAAGACGTGTTGTTGCCACTGTTAAACGAGAGGGTGTGGCGTTCCCATGCGGTGGCAGAGGGTGTAAACGTATCCAAAACAAGCTCGGTACTCACGGTGGTGCGAACGCGCGCTTGCAGAGGATATCTAGCCTTGCCGGAAAGAACGGAATAGGTCACTACGTAATCGGTGTTGGGCTTTACGGTCATCGTATAGTCGGTATAGCCGTAGCCGCTGTTGGTAAATTGCATGGCATAGTTACCGGTGGAAGCCAAGGGACAATCGGCGGCAGCCACGATGGTAGAGTTGCTGCCCCAGCCGTTGACATGGCCTTCCTCAAAGTCGCCGTTCTTCACAGGCTCGGCAAAGCCTCTCTTAATCAGATTCAGAGAGAAATCGTCCACGTAGACGCTCTCGGCAATGCCGTTACCGCCGCCGTTAAAGTTCAGGTACAGCGTGGTGTCGTCGCCGGTCAGGAAAGACACGGTCACCTTCTGCCAACCGGTGGTATTGCTCAGCCATTGGCCGGCGTATTTGGTACCGCTCTGATTGCCTTTCAGCGAATAGTTGACGCCGTTTTGCTGGATGTTATACCAGAACGAGAAGGTGTACTCGCAGAAGGGCAGCACAGAGATTTCATTCATCACCAGCATACCGCCCCAACCGCCGGTGCCTTGTAGGTGAACGCCGTTGCTACCGCTGTGGGCAGCTTCGGCAGCAGCCGCAGTGGGAGAATACACCGTCCAGTAGTTGATGGTTTTGTCCGTTGCCTCAAAACCGGGGTTGGAGATGAGGTTAACGGTCTCGTCGACGTCGGCGCTGACGCTCAGCAGGCCGCCCAGGGGCAGCACGGCGCACAGCAGGCACACAGCCATCAGCACGGACACGGATTTACGTACGTAACGTTTCATAATATGGACCTCCTCTTAAAGATACTTTTCTAAATTAAATAAATTTATGATATTATACTGCTTATTGACCAAAAAGTAAATGGCATATATTACAAACTTATGCGAGAAAAATCTTTTTACAGGGGCAGAGTGCACAAAACGAGAGTCCTGACTGTAGAAAAAGACAAAAGCACCGCCATAGGAAAATCCACGGCGGTGCTCGATACTCATTCGTATTTCATGCCGGGGATCAGGGACAGCAACAGCCGCTTTTTGCGGCGTTTCCAGCGGTTTTGCTCTCGCTTGTTTTCTTTGTTGCGCTCAATTTCGATGTTGATGTATTTCAGTTCCTGCCGAAACCAGCTGATGTAGGGCGACGCAATCGCCAGCGCCACAATGGACAGCATAAAAATGATGAGCAGCACGCCCAGCACTTTTTCGCTGTTATTGAATGCCAGAGTAGTCAAGACGTATTTCATAGCTATTTACTTCCTTTACGTTTCCTCATAGATACTGCCGCCCACAAACTCGCGGATGAGAGCGGTGTTGGGTACGATGGTCTGTTCCAGCGGCAACACCTCGGTGAGCAGGCGCAGCAACAGTTCCATATCGGGATGTTCTTTCAGCGCCGCCACCTCGTCGGGCAACACGCTGCGATAGACGTTGAGCTCATAGGGGCAGAAGGTGTCGATATCAAAGGTGGAGCGGTGCTTGTAGGGCATGATGTATTTTTGCTCGCCCATCTCCACGCTGTGGAACATAGCCAGCGTGCCTTCCGCCGAGCGGCCGCGCTGATTCACGTCACGGAGCATACGGCGCAATAGGCGGATATAGCGGGGATGGAGCAGGGTGCCGTCCGTCGCCTCCACACGGGTGCGCACGCTGACGTAGAGGCGCACCGTCTGACTCTCGGGCAGAGATACCACCGCCGGATTCAGCACGTGGATGCCCTCTAAGATGACCACCTCGCCCGGCTTACGGGTAAACTGTACGCCGGAAGGGCGGCACTGGCAGGTGCGGAAATCAAAGACGGGCAATTCCACCGTCTCGCAGGCGATGATACGCTCTAATTGCTCCGCTAACAGCGCTTCGTCCACACGGGCGGGGGATTCCAAATCCAGCAGACCTTGCTCGCGCATAGCCATCTCCTCAGGCGTGTTGGTGCGGAAATAGTTGTCCTGGGAGAGGGTATGGGTCTCCAAGCCACGACGGTCCAATTCCGCCTCTAACATCCGCGCGGTGGTGGTCTTGCCACTGCCCGAGGGGCCGGAAATCAGCACGATGGGACAGGTGTCTCGATGGGCGACGATATAGTCGGCAATCTCGGTCAACTGGCGATGATAGGCGGCCTCTGCCTCGCGGACGAAGCCGGCGGCATCGGCGCACAGAGCCTGATTGACGTTGCGTACGGTTTGTGTCATAGAGAATCCTCCTCTCGCAGGGTGTAGATACAGTATATCACCTTTTTATGCAAAAATAAAGAGGGAATTGCACATACCGCAAAAATGTGATACACTAATGGGGTAAAAGGAGGCATTTTCTATGCGTATTGTGGTGACCGACGCCGCCACTGTTGTGGGCGGCGGCGTGGATTTGGCTTTTCTGAGCGAATTTGGCGAGGTGACGGAGTACGACCTCACACCCGACGAATTGCTCATCCCTCGCCTGCAGGGTGCGGACGCGGTGATTTGCAATAAGACCCGTATCACCGCCGCCGTGATGGCGGCCTGCCCCACGGTGAAATATATCGGTCTATTCGCCACGGGATACAACAATATCGACGTGGATTATGCCGCCGCCCACGGCGTGACGGTGTGCAACGTCCCCGGCTATTCCACCGAGGCGGTGGCACAGCACACCTTCGCCTTTGTTTTGGCGCTCACCGACCGTGTCCACGAGTATAACGCCACCGTGGCACAGGGCGATTGGATACGCAGCCGCACCTTTTCCTATTTTCCCATCCCTCTGATGGAGCTGTGCGGCAAGACCATCGGTATCGTGGGCTACGGCGCCATCGGCCGCCGCGTAGGGGATATGGCTCGAGCCTTCGGTATGAAGGTGCTGGTCCACGGTCGCCGTCCCATCCCCGACACCGACGTGGAGCAGGTGCCTTTCGCGGAGCTTTTGCGCCGCAGTGACGTGGTCACCCTGCACTGTCCGCTGAATGGGGACAGCGAGGGGATGATGAATGCCGCCGCTTTTGGGATGATGAAAAAGGGTGCGATTTTTATCAATACTGCCCGTGGCGGCTTGGTGGATGAAACCGCCCTGCGTGCCGCCTTGGACAGCGGTCACCTGCTGGGCGCAGGTATTGACGTGCTGCAGGTGGAGCCTATGACGGCGGATTGTCCGCTGTACGGCGCACCCAACTGTATCCTCACGCCTCATATTGCCTGGGCAGGCCTGGAAACCCGTCATCGCCTGATGGGCGTGGTGGCGGATAACATCCGCCATTATCTCGCAGGTGACGCCATCAACAGAGTGTAAGGAGACATAACTATGATTCGTTTCGCAATCGAAAAAGATATTCCCAAAATCGGCGACCTGCTGCGGCAGGTGTGTTTGGTGCACCACAAGGGGCGCCCAGACCTGTTCAACGCAGGCCGCAAATATTCCGACGAGGAATTGCGTGACCTGCTGACCGACCCGACCCGCCCCATTTTGGTGGCGGTGGATGAGGCGGACGCGGTGCTGGGCTATTGCTTCTGTATCTACCAGCAGCACAAAGACGATTCCGTCCTCACCGACGTAAAAACGCTGTACATCGACGATCTCTGCGTGGACGAGACTCTGCGTGGTCAGCACATCGGCCGCACCCTCTATGAGGCGGCGCTGTCGCTGGCACGGGAAAATGGGTGCTACAACGTCACCCTCAACGTGTGGAGTTGCAACCCTAACGCCCTGCGCTTTTACGAGCGTATGGGTATGGTGCCGCAAAGGATCTATATGGAGAAGATTCTGTAAAAAGAAAACAAAAAGCCGAGCAACGTAGCGTTGCTCGGCTTTTTTCATACTCATTATTTTGCGTAATCCACGGCGCGGTTCTCGCGGATGAGGTTGACCTTGATCTGACCGGGATAATCCATATTACCCTCGATCTTCTTGGCAATCTCACGGGCCAGAATGATCATCTGGTCGTCGTTGACCTTATCGGGGCGCACGATAATGCGCACCTCACGGCCGGCCTGAATGGCGAAGGAGCTCTCCACGCCCTCAAAGCTGTTGGCAATCTCCTCCAGTTTCTCCAGACGCTTGATGTAGTTCTCCAGATTCTCACGGCGGGCGCCGGGACGGGCGGCGGAGATGGCGTCGGCGGCCTGCACCAGGCAAGCAACCACGGTCTGCGCCTCTACGTCACCGTGGTGAGCCTGAATGGCGTGCACCACAGCGTCGCTTTCTTTAAACTTACGGGCGATGTCCACACCGATTTCGATGTGGCTGCCCTCTACCTGATGATCCACCGACTTACCGATATCGTGCAGCAGACCGGCACGGCGTGCGATTTCGGGGTCAATGCCCAACTCGCTGGCCATGATACCGCTCAGGAAGGCAACCTCCATAGAGTGCTGCAGCACGTTCTGACCATAGCTGGTGCGGTAGCGCAGACGACCCAACAGCTTAACGATCTCGGGGTTGATACCGCGCAGACCGGTCTCCAGAATGGCGCGCTCGCCCTCTGCCTTGATGGTCTGCTCCACCTCACGGCGAGCCTTGTTCACCATCTCCTCAATGCGGGCGGGATGGATACGGCCGTCGGCGATCAGGCGCTCCATAGCGATACGGGCAATCTCGCGGCGGACGGGGTCGAAGCCGGAGAGGGTGATGGCCTCGGGGGTATCGTCGATAATCAGGTCGATACCGGTCAGGGTCTCGATGGCACGGATGTTACGGCCCTCGCGACCGATGATACGGCCCTTCATCTCATCGTTGGGCAGAGCCACCACGGATACGGTGGTCTCGGCCACCTGATCGGCGGCCACACGCTGAATGGCGTGGGAGATCAGGTTGCGAGCGCGCTGGTCGGCGTCGCTCTTGAGCTGCGCCTCAAATTCGGCCATCTTGACCGCTTTTTCGTGCTCCAGCTCCTCGCTCAGGCTGCTGAGCAAGTATTCCTTGGCCTGCTCCATGGTGAAGCCGGACAGACGCTCCAACAGCTCAAACTGGCTCTTTTTGAGGGCTTCAGCCTCAGCCATACGCTCCTCAACCTCTTTGATACGCTCGGCCAGCTTTTCCTCTTTGCGCTCGTAGTTCTCCATCTTGCGGTCCAGAGATTCCTCTTTCTGGTGCAGACGGTGCTCCTGACGCTGCAATTCAGCGCGGCGCTCTTTGATTTCCTTGTCCGTCTCGCTGCGCAGACGATAGATTTCGTCCTTTGCCTTGACCAGAGCTTCTTTGCGCTCGGACTCTGCCTTTTCCTTGGCGGCGGTGATAATGCGCTCTGCCTCAGCCTCGGCAGAGCCGATAGCGGCCTCGGCCACGTTACGGCGGTGCTTGATACCGGCAGGGTAGGCGATGAGAGCCGCCACCACGGCGCCGACGACCAATGCACCCGCAGCCATCAGGACGGCGTACAACAGTTCAATCATGGGATACACCTCAACTTTCTTTTAAAATGTGTCATGGTAAGGCGTACCCGTAGGGTTACTTTTTTCAATTTTCAAACGAAAGCGGATTTACTGCAAATCCTCATCAAAAAAGCGTGCATCCCCACGGGGATCGCCATAAAAACCTATAACGAACAGTGATAAATGAGCAGAAAACCCTAAATACCACCAGATACTATACTACACTATAAATTGCATCATTGTCAAGGCATTTTACCAAAAAACGGTTGTCTGTTTTTGTTATTTTGTTGTCTTTGCTCACGCACCACCGCCGCCGTGGCGCATATAGTGGTAGCAGGAGAGCGAAATGGGACAGAAAGGGTGTCGATGATGGCGATTTTGAGCGTGGAGGGTGTCTGCAAATCCTATCAAACGCCCCAGGGCGAAACGGTGGCATTGCAGGATATCTCGTTTTCGATGGAAAAGGGCGAGTTTTACAGTCTGGTCGGCCCCAGTGGCTGCGGCAAATCCACCCTATTGTCCATCGTGGCCGGCACCCTACTGCCTACGGCAGGGCGGGTGCAGGTGGCAGGGGAGACGGTGGTAGGACCCAGCCCCCACATCGGGTATATGTTGCAGCAGGATAACCTCCTCGAGTGGCGCACCGTGCGGCAAAACGTCCTCTTCGGTTTGGAGATTCGCCGTCGCCTGACCCCTGAGATGAAGGCGAGGGCGGACCGTCTGCTGGAAACCTATGGGCTGTCGGAATTCGCAGATCGTCACCCTTCGCAGCTTTCGGGTGGTATGCGGCAGCGTGTGGCGCTGATTCGCACCTTGGCGGTGGAGCCGGATATTCTCCTGCTGGACGAGGCTTTTTCCGCTTTGGATTATCAAACCCGTCTGGAGGTCACCGAGGACGTCTACCGTATCATCCGCCGAGAGCAGGTGACGGCGCTGATGGTCACCCACGACATCCCCGAGAGTATCTGTATGGGGGATAAGGTGCTGATTCTATCCCAGCGTCCGGCCACCATTCGCGAGGAATTGCCGATCCACTTTGACTTGCCCGAGCGCACCCCGTTGCGGTGTCGTGCCTGTTCCAATTTCGGCTCCTATTTCAATCATATATGGAAGGAATTGGGGATGTATGAAGCGTTCGATTCAGCCCACTCTTTCGGCTGAAAGAGTGCTGTACCTGCGGCAGAATCGCCGCCGTAACACCACCGTCCATCTGTGTCGGTGGGGATTTTTGGCGGCCTTTCTGCTTCTGTGGGAGGTGGCGGCACGGCTGGAATGGGTGGACAGCTTCATCTTCAGCCAACCCTCCCGCATTGTGCGTACCTATCTGTCCATGGGCGAAAACGGTCTGTGGCACCACGTGCAGGTGACCGTGGGAGAGACGCTGGCAGGATTCCTGCTGGGTGCGGCGGCAGGCGTCCTGCTGGCGATTCTCCTGTGGTGGAGTCCCTTTGTGGCACGGGTCAGCGAGCCCTATCTGGTGGTGCTCAACAGCCTGCCGAAAATCGCCCTCGGCCCCGTCATCATCATTTTAGCGGGTGCAGGCACCCGTGCCATCGTCTTTATGGCGCTGGCCATCTCGCTGGTGGTGACGGTGCTGGAGATGCTGTCGGGTTTTCGGGATACCGACGCAGGGGCCCTGCGTATGGCTCGCACCTTCGGTGCGACTAAGGGGCAAATCTTCCGCAAGGTGGTGCTGCCCTACAATATCCCCACCCTGTTCGATTCGCTGAAGGTGAATATCGGCCTATCGCTGGTGGGTGTCATCGCAGGAGAGTTTCTGGTGTCCCGTGCCGGTCTCGGCTACCTCATCGTCTACGGCGGTCAGGTATTTCGTATGGATTTGGTGATGGCGTCGGTGATTCTGCTGGCGGTGGTGGCGGCACTGCTGTACGAGAGCGTGGCACTGGCCCAGAAATTGGTCAGGCGCCGTTTCGGCGGCTCGTGATTTTATGTGAAAGGGTGTTATTCCATTGAATCGTTTTATTCACAAAGGTCTCGCCTTGGTGCTGGCGGCGGTCCTGTTGGTGGGCGGTTGCGTGGGTTGTAAGCAGGAGGGCGGCCTTGACAAGGTGCGTGTCTGCGAGGTGACCCACTCCATTTTCTATGCGCCCCAGTATGCGGCGATTGCCCTGGGCTTTTTTGAGGAGCAGGGCATTGAGATCGAACTGTCCAACGGACAGGGCGCCGATGCGGTGATGGCGGCGGTGCTGTCGGGCAATATGGATATCGGTTTTGCCGGACCCGAGGCCGCCATCTACGTCTATAACGAGGGCAAAACGGACTACACGCAGGTGTTTGCTCAGGTCACCCGCCGCGACGGGTCCTTCCTCGTTGCCCGTCAGCCGATGGACGAATTCAAATGGACGGACTTGCGCGGCACGACCGTACTCCCCGGTCGAAAAGGCGGCGTACCGTATATGACGCTGGAGTACGTCCTGCGGCAAAACGGCCTAAACCCTGCCACCGACCTCACGCTGGATAACAGCGTGCAGTTTTCTATGATGACGGCGGCTTTTGCCGGCGGTACGGGTGATTTCGTCACCGCCTTTGAGCCGACGGCTTCTATGTTGCAGCAGGAGGGCAAGGGGTATATCGTCGCCTCTGTGGGCGAGGCGGCAGGGGATATTCCTTATACCGCCTATTTCGCCAAAAAGAGCTATATCGAGAAAAACGCCGACCTCATTCAGCGCTTCACCAATGCGGTGTATAAGGGGCAACAATGGGTAGCAACCCATACCGATGCCGAGGTGGCGCAGGCGGTGGCCTCTTTCTTCACCGACACTTCTTCGGAGTTGCTTACCGCTTCGGTGGCCTCCTATCGTGCCATTGACGCGTGGAACACCGACCCCGTGATGACCGAGGAGAGTTTTAATCGCTTGCAAACCGTGATGACCGAGGCGGGGGAGCTCACCAAAACCGCCGATTTTGCCGCTGTGGTCAACAACACCTTCGCTAAAAAAGCGAAAGGATAATGAGAAAAAACCGCTATCCGTCGGGATGGCGGTTTTTTCTTGTTTTCACGCATACTCATCTCTGTGGCGGATACCCTATAACGAAAGGAGAGGATGGGTGTGCGTATCGTGGCTGTGGTGGTGACCTACAATCGTAAAGAGTGCCTGCTGCGCTGTATCGACGCCCTGCGCCGTCAGCAAGGGGCGCAGACGGACATTTTGGTGGTGGATAACGCCTCTACCGACGGCACCGACGTCGCCCTTGCACCCCTTGTTGCATCGGGCGCAGTGACCTATCATCGCGCCGCCGAAAATCTCGGCGGGGCAGGCGGATTCAATCTGGGTATGCGGCTGGCGGTGGAGATGGGCTACGACCGCCTGTGGGTGATGGACGACGACTGCATTCCCGACCCCGACGCCCTTTTCGCCTTGGTGCAGGCGGACGCACGCTTATTGGGCGATTTCGGCTTTCTGTCGGGTATCGCCTATTGGCGTGACGGCACGCCCTGCCGTATGAATGTCCAAAAGACCGACCTGTGGCACAAGTTGGAGGATTACACCTCACCCCTCGTCCCCGTGGTAATGGCCACCTTTGTGTCCGCTTATTTTCCTGCCGCCTGCGTGCGTGCGGTGGGCCTGCCCATCCGTGAGTTTTTCATCTGGTCGGACGATTTGGAATACACGCGCCGTCTGTCTCTGCGGTATCCCTGCTATGCGGTCACCGCCAGTCGGGTGCTGCACGATATGCGCCACAACAACAAGGTGAATATCGCCACCGATTCGCTGGATCGTCTCTCCCGCTACGCCTATCTCTACCGCAACGAGGTGTACGTCTACCGTCGCGAGGGCGTGATGGGGTATTTCTATCTGTTTGCCCGTGTGGCGTTGCACTTATTCAAGATTTGGTTACGCTCCCCTGTGAAGGGCAAGCGGATGGCGGTCATCCTCTCCTCGTTCTGGGCGGGCTGGCGGTTTCATCCGCCCATCGAGGAGGTGTGATATGGAGCCGATACGGATTTTGCAGGTGTGCGGCGAGCCTTTCGCAGGCGGCGGTCAGGAGAGTTTTCTGATGAATACCTATCGCCATATCGACCGCACGCGGGTGCAGTTTGATTTTTTCACGCCCTTTGAAAATCGTGCCCCTGCCATGGAGCGAGAGATTACGTCTTTGGGCGGTCGGGTGTGGGCGGCGGAAAAACCCTTCGGCGAGGACAACCGCCGCCATTTTCGGCAGGAATTGTCCGCCTTTTTACAGCAGCACCGCTATCCCATCGTGCACATCCATTCGGGCAGTATCTACGCCCTCGCCTGCGGCGCCAAACTGGCGCGGCAAAACGGCGCGCGGACGGTGATCGTCCATTCCCACTGCGGCGGTTTCGACAACCTGCGCTATCGGGTGGCGCGGCTGACCACACGGCGTATGCTGTTGCGCTATCCCACCCACTATTTTGCCTGCTCCCATCTGGCGGCGCGGTGGAAGTTTCCACCATCTGTCATCCGTCAGGGGAAGTATGCCGTCATCCCCAACGCCGTGGACACCGATCGCTTTCGCTATAACCCCGACCTGCGGTTGCAAATGCGTCGTCGGTTGGGCTTGGGCGATGCCCCCACCATCGGTCACGTGGGCCGCTTTGCTCTGCAGAAAAATCACCGCTTTCTCATCGAGACGTTTGCCGCCCTCTCCGCCATTCTGCCCTCGGTGCAGTTGGTGTTGGTGGGGGAGGGCGAGTTGTTGGACGAAACGCTGGAATGGGTGGATAAGCTGGGGCTGGAGGATCGTGTCCATTACCTCGGTCCACGGCAGGACGTCCCTGCCCTGATGCAGGCTTTTGACCTGTTGCTCTTGCCCTCCTTTTTCGAGGGTCTGCCTGTGGTGGGGGTGGAGGCGCAGGCGGCAGGCCTGCCGGTGGTCACCTCTACCGGTGTGACACGAGAGTTGCCCCTGCCCGATTTGGCCACCTATCTGCCCCTCTCTATGGGTGCAGAGGGGTGGGCGCAGAGGGTGGCTCAGGTGCTGCACACCCCTCGCCGTGACACCGCCGAGGAGATGGCCGCCGCAGGGTATGAAATCGGCAGGGCGGCGGCAGAATTACAGCGCCGATACGAGGAGATGGTCTGATGGCGGTGTATATTGCGGTGCATAAGGACGAGCCACTCTACCGCGGAAAAGGGTATATTCCCCTGCAGGTGGGTGCGAGCCGAAATGCGCCGTTGCCTTATCTGAGGGACAATACAGGGGTACACATATCCGAGAAAAACCCCTATTATTGCGAACTGACGGGGCTGTTTTGGGTGTGGCAAAACACCCGTGACGATTATAAGGGTCTGGTGCATTATCGCCGCTATTTTATGCACTGTGGGCATATTCTCACCGAGGAGGAAATTAGCCGCCTGCTAACGAAATACGATATTCTCCTGCCCCGTCCCGAGCCGCTGCGGGAGACGGCGTGGCAGGAGTTTTGCCTGCACAGCGGGTTTGAGAAAGACCTGCTTCTTACCCGTCGCGCAGTGGCGGCGGTGAGCGGCGAAATGCTCCCTGCCTTTGACAAGGTAATGGCCGAGCGGCGGCTGTATCTTTACAATATGCTGATTGCGCCGCAGGCGGAGTTTGACGCCTATTGTCGCTGGCTGTTTGCGGTGCTGACTCAGGTGGAGAGGGACGTGGATTTTGCCGACTACACGCCCTATCAACAGCGGCTCTTTGGCTTTTTGGGTGAGCGGTTGCTGAACGTGTGGGTGACCCATCGTAGGCTGAAGGTGTGTCCGCTGAGGGTGAAAAACACCCAGCAGACGGTAGCGCAGGAGGTGCGGATGTGGATGCGACGGCAGAAAAACCGTCTGTTGGGCGGCTGAGCGTTTCGCTGTGGACGGTAGGGGAGTATCTCCTCGTCTTTTTGGTGGTTTTCTATTCCGCTACTTGGTGTCTCTACACCTCTGCCAACTGCAATACCGCCCTGCGGCTGGCGGTGCCGCTCCTTTTATTGTTGATTCTCGGTCGTTTTCGCCGTATCCCCGTGCGTTTGTGGCAGAGGGTAGCGGCGGTGGGCGTGTATCTGGCGGTGTATCTGCTGGCGACGCGCTACAATAGCGTGCGCTTTGTGCTGTATTACGCCCTGCCGCTACTATTACTCATCCTATATGCCGATTTGACCGATGGCGGTGTGGGATTATTGCATAAACTCTCGGACGTGGTGGCGGTGCTGACGGCCGTGTCCCTCTTTTTCTTTTTGTTCGGGACGGTGTTGCGGTGGATACCGCCATCGGGAGTGACCACTTTTTACTGGGGCGAGAGTGACCGCACCTGCGCCACCTACTATCATCTCTACTATGAGGCACAGCGCATCCGTTTTTTCGGTGCGGATTTGCCGCGCAATTGCGGTGCTTTTCCCGAAGCGCCCGGTTTCGCCGGCTTTTTGGTGGTGGCGGTGGCGGTGGAGACGCTGCTGCGCCGCCGCCCTCGCTGGGGGCGGTGTGCCCTTTTCGCGGCGGCAACTCTCACCACCTTATCGGCGAAGGCGCTGATTCTCACGGCGGCGGTGTTTTTTCTGCGGTATGTGCTGTGGGCGCCGAAAAATTGGCGTGGGCACCGCCGTCGGGTGGTGCTGCTGCCCGTGCTCTGTGTGGGGCTGTTGGCGACGGCAGGGGTACTGCTGTGGGACAAATTGCAGACGGTGTCGGGCGGTATGCGCCTGGACGACGTGGCGGCTTGCCTCGCCGCCTTTCGTACCGCACCGCTGTTTGGGGTGGGATACTGGAACGATGACGCCATCGTGCCCTATTTTGCCTATGCCCATCGCTACAACGAGGGGCTGAGCATGGGTGCGGCGGTGGTGCTGGCGCAGGGCGGATTGTATCTGTCTGCGCTATACCTATGGCCTGCGGTGGGGTGCGTGCGCCGCAGCACGCCACGGCAGGGGTGGCTGGCGATGGTGCTTATTTATGCAGGGTTACTGCTGACCGGCAATATCGCCTATCATTTTCTCACCTTATTGTTGTTGGCGGTGTTTTTTACCGTGGGGAGGGAGAGGGCACTATGAGGGCGCCCAGCTTACGCAAAAATTATCTCTATACCGTAGCCATCCAGCTTCTCTCTATGCTGACACCGCTGTTCAGTGCGCCCTATCTGGCGCGTACCTTAGGCTCGGACGGCGTGGGCACCTACAGTTACGTTTTGTCGGTGGCGACGGTGTTTTCGCTGTTTACCGCACTGGGATTCAGCGCCTACGGCCTGCGGGAAGTGTCCCGTATTCGTGACGACAAGATGGCGGTATCCCAACTCTTTTGGGAGTTGAGTTTGTTGCGCTTGGCTACTACCTTGCTGACAGGTGCCGCTTACGTGGTGCTGTGCCTGTGGGTGAGGGAGTGGCGCGTGTTCGCCGCCACGGGACTGCTCATCCTCGCCACGGGATTGGATTTGACCTGGCTGTTTCAGGCTACCGAGCGGTTTTCGGCGTTGATGGTGCGTCATTTGGCGGTAAAAATGATGAGCGTGGCGCTGGTTTTCGTTTTGGTGAAGAGTGCCGAGGACGTGGCAACCTACGCCCTCATCCAAACGGGAAGCACGCTGTTGTCCAATCTGTTGTTGTGGCCTTACTTGCGTAGGATGATCGTGCCGCCGCAACAAAAAATGCGTCCTCTGCGGCATTTGCGCCCCTCGCTGGTGTATTTCGTGCCGGCGGTGGCCACCTCGGTGTACACCGTGTTGGATAAGACTATGCTGGGCGCCATCACGGGGGATATGGCGCAAAACGGCTATTACGAAAGCGCCCACAAGATCCTCCGCCTGCTGATGGCGGTGATTACCTCCCTCAACGTGGTGGTGGGTGTGCGCACCTCCTATCTCTTCGGACACAGTCGGGAGGAGGAAGCGCGCGGTCATTTAATAGACACCTACCGTTTCACTTGTGCTCTGTCCTTTCCTTTATGTGCAGGGCTGATTGCCTGCGGAGAGGGGTTTGCGGTGGTGTTTTTCGGCGCGGATTTTGCGGTGGCGGGGCGCATGCTGAGCTGGTTTGCCCCTCTATTATTCGTCATCGGCACCAGCAACGTGTTGGGTAGTCTTTACCTCACACCGGCAGGCTATCGAAGCCGAAGCAACCGTGCCATCATTCTCGGCGCGGCGGTGAATCTGGTGCTTAACGCTCTGCTGATTCCTCGCTACGGCGGTTACGGTGCCGTGGTAGCTTCCTTGGCGGCGGAGAGTGTGATTGCGGCGCTGTATCTGTGGTTTTCCCACTCTTTCGTGGCGGCGGGACGGCTGCTGGCGGTTGCGGTGCGCTACGGCGTGTATGGGGCGGTGATGTTTCTGCCTGTGTACGCTTTGGCACGGCATACGCCGCCCTCGTGGACGGCCTTGCTTTTACAGACGGGGGTGGGCGTGGTGACCTACGCCCTTTTATTGCTCCTCTGCCGTGACCCCGTGTGGCAAGTGTGGAAAAATCTACGAAAGGGCGGTGATGCACCGTGAATATCCCATCCGATTTTTGGCAGGAGGAAGAGCGGTGCGGCTATCTTGTCACCGCCGAGATGAAGGCGGTGTGGGCGGTGCAGTTGACTCTGTTGGCGCGCTTTGACGAGGTGTGCCGCACCTACGGCCTGCGGTATTTCGCAGGCGGCGGCACACTGCTGGGAGCGGTGCGCCACGGCGGCTATATCCCATGGGATGACGATATCGACCTGTTTATGCTTCGGGCGGATTACGACCGCCTGCTGGAGATCGGGGAGGAGGCGTTTGCACCGCCCTATTTCCTGCAGACCGCCTATAACGATACGCGGTATGGGCGAGGTCACGCTCAATTGCGTATGGACGGCACCACCGCCATTTTGGCAGGCGAGCGAGGGCACTACGCTTTTCATCAGGGCATTTTCATCGATATTTTTCCTCTGGACGCCGTCCCCGACGAGGTTGAGGCGCAGATGGCACAGCGCCGCCGCTTGGCACGGTGGAATCGTCTCTTGGCCGCCTCGGTGCGGTATGCCGGCAGTCCCCATAAAACAGCGCTCAAATCGGCGGTGCACGCGCTGTTGTCCCTCATACCCTATCGGTGGCTGTATCGGGGCATGGAGAGGGAGTGCCGCCGCTACGAGGGTGTGCCCACCCGGCGGGTGGCGCTGCTCAGCTTTGCCCCCGCCGCCGACCGTTGGGTGATGCCCCGTGCCTGTTTTGCTCATAGGGCGTATCTGCCTTTTGAGTTCTTGACCATTCCCGTGTCGGTGGATTGCGATCGCATACTCTCGGGCGCCTACGGCGATTATCTCACCCTGCGGCAGGACCCGACCTGTCACAGCGGTGTGTTTTACGACCCTCATCGGGATTATCACCACTATTTGCGAAAGGATGAGTGGGATGGAAGCCTATGACCCTCGGGATTTCACGATACATCTGAAGGACGCGACACGGTATATCCTCACGCGGTGGAAATGGCTGCTGTCGGCGGCGCTGGCAGGGGCGATTTTGCTGACGGTGGCGCAGTACGTGACGGATATCGGCCACTATCGCAGTGACGCCCCCACCGTCGCCACCTTGACGGCAGAGGAGCGCGCCCACGTGGCCGCCGCCGTTTCTTACGAGGCGGCCTATCGCCGCCTCTGTGTCTATAACGAGAGTGCGCCGCTCATGCACATCGACCCTGCCGCCGCACCCACGCGGCAGATGCGGTTGTTGGTGACGGGAGAAAACGCCCGTGCCGCCGCAGGGCTGTATCGTGATCTTATGACGGCGCAGACGCTCTATCGTGAGGTGGCGGAAAATGGCACGCAGGCCGCCTATATGGCGGGATTGGTGACGGTGACACTGGAGAATGAGGCCATGCAACAACCTTCGCGGCAGACTTTCCTGTCGGTGCAGGTGGTGGCACCGACCGAGGAGGTTTGCTCGCGGCTGTCGGCGGTGGTGTATCGCCACGTGGAGGAGGTGCAGGCTACCGTCACCGAAGCGGTGGGGACGCATACCGCCCGATGGGTCATCGACCGTTACGCCGTGGTACGGGACGAAACGCTGACGGCGCGTCAGCAGGCGAGCTTTGAGGAGCAAATCCGTTTGGGCGAGCAGGCCGCCGCCGCACGGCAGGCGTTGACGGCGCAGGAGGAACGGGTGTATTTGCGGCAGTTGGAGGGCGTATCGGAGGAGGAGACGGTGCCGCCGCCTGCCGTCAGCCGCGGAGCGTGGCTGTGGGGATTTTTGTTGGGTGGCGGTATCGGTTTGTTGGCACTGTCCGTGGGATATCTGTTCTGCGGTCGGGTGTTGTCGGCGGCGGACGTAGCGAGTCGTCACAAGGTGGCGGTGTTGGGCGTTTTGGGCAAAGGCGGCTTTTTGCAGGACACCGCCGAAAGCAGCGCTCTGGTATGGCGGCGGCTGGCGATAACGGCAAGACAGCAGGGTGTGACACGGCTGTTTGTATCTGCCGAGGAGGGCGATGATTGGGACACGCTCTCTGCCGTGCTGAAAGACCGAGGCATCGCCCTGTCGGTAGGCGCTTCGCCTGCGGCGGACGGCACTGCGGCAGAGGCTCTCGCCGCCTGCAACGGGTGTGTCCTCGCTCTGCGGCGGTGTGTCACGCGCCATTCTTGCGTGGCGCAGGAAATGGCGTTGGCTCGTCAATGGGAGATTCCCGTTTTGGGCGTGCTGTTGCTGCAATAAGAAAGAGCCGCTGTCCTTGCGACAGCGGCTCTTATGCTTACTTTTTGCGGTTGATGAGCGTGCAAACGCCCCACAGGATAGCGCCTGCGGCGGTGACGATGGCCACCAAACCCCAGTTGACCAGTGACAGATTGGTGATGACGAAATCGCCCGTCTCGGCGTCCTGCAGAGGGCGGAAGATTTCCACGATATCCCACACGGCGGCGGCAAGAAGCGCTGCTTTGCCGATGAGGGAGAGGACGAGGTTGCTGCTCTGCACCGCTTTGGCACGGGTAGGTATCTGCTCACGCAGGTCTACGGCACGGGAGAGATACCAGGCGCCCAGAGCGGTGACCAGCGTCTCGGGCAACATATAGGTGGCGTTGTAGGCGAGGGAATACACCAGTGCCGCCTCGGTGGGGATGGAGAGGCCGGCCCACACGGTACAGCCGGCGATGACGTGCAACAGATACCGCAGGGCACCCGTCAGCAGAGCGCCCAGCACCAGTGCGATGCCTTGGCTTTCGCACTTGCGGCGGAAGATGCCGCCCAAACCCAGCACGGTGAAAGCGAGGAGATAATCCAGCACCACGATGGCGACCGCCGCTGTGGCGGAGGTGGCGTAGGAGAGGGTGTTGGCGCCCAATATCAGCTGAATCAGGGCGTGGGCAAAGGCGGTGACGAGACCTTGCCACAGGCCGTGGCGGTAGGCCACCAACAGGATGGGCAGGGCGGAAAAGGCGGTGATACTGCCGCCGTAGGGCAGATCCAGCACCTTTACCATACTCAGTACGGTTGCCATGGCCAACATCAGGCCGCTTTCCACCAGACGGAGCATTTTTTGTTGTTTGTTTGCTTGCATTTTTTGTTTGCCTCCTTGCTGTTTTTCAATCGGACAAACAAAAAACCTCCGCCCAATAGGGACGGAGGTGATACAGCATGCACTGTCGGTGTTTTGTGATAAAACATCCCTCCGCCGGCATTATCCGGATCAGGTTCAGGGTTAAGCCTCTGGCTCTCTCAGCCGTCCTCGGTGGGACAGCACCCCTTGTTTTGTCTGTTCGGTTGTGAAGCCATTGTAGCACTCGAAATGCGGTTTGTCAAGCCAACTTCCGCGAAAAACAGCTACGCAAGAGGGTTTTGTTTTCCGTAATGTGGGCGTGAGGAAAATTTTATCGCCCTCTTGCATTGATAAAACAGTTGTGCTATTATATAGTATTAGTATGGATAGTTATGTCGAAAGGAGGGAGAGCCGTGGCAGAATATATCTGGCAGTGCGGTGATCTGAATAATCTGTTGATATTGCCTGCCAACGTGACGGAGTGTATCGCTCACGCAGGTGCCGAGCAGTTGCGCGTGCTTTTGTGGTTCTCCCGTTGTGGGCAGGCTTTTGACGCCACCGCCTGCGCCGCCGCGCTGGGTATGAGTGCGGAGGAGTGCGTAGGCTGTTTGAGCTATTGGGTGGAGCAGGGTGTCCTGCGCACCGCCGAGGTACAAAGTGAGCCTGCCGCCGTATCCGTAGCCGCGCCTGCGGCAAAAGCGCCCCGTGCCGCCGCTGTCAAACCCGTGTGGCAGGAGGTGCTCCGCTATCAGCAGGAACACCAGGAGTTTAACGAGTTTTTGCAGGAGGTCAGCGCCCGATTGGGACGTCCTCTCAACCACGGCGACAACGCCACCCTCCTCTATCTCATCACCACCGCAGGCATCCCCGACGCCTCCATTCTGATGGCGGTGGCCTATGCCGTATCCATCGGTAAGGGTAATGTCCGCTACGTGGAGAGTTTGGTGTTGGGATGGGCGGATGAGGATATCACCACCCCCGAGCAGGTGGACGCCAAGATTTTGGAATTGCAACAGACTGCCGCCTCCGCCGAAAAGGTGGAAAAGGTGCTGTCTTTGGTGCGTCCCCTCAACGCCACTCAGGCGAAAACAGCTCACAAGTGGTTGACGGTGTGGTGCTTCAGCGACGTGATGTTGCAGCACGCCCAGACCATTATGCTGGAGCATTGCGATAAGTTTAGCATGGCCTATATGGATAAGATTTTGGAGCGCTGGCACGCCGAGGGGATTCACTCTCCCGACCGTATCGAAGCGCCCAAGGCTCCCAAAAAGAAAGGGCCTGCCGCCACCAATCCCGATGAGAGCAGTTTGGACGAGGGCTTTGAGGAGCAGTTGCTCCGTTACCGCCCCAAGTTCACAAAAAAAGGCTAAAAGGAGGTGCTTTTTCCTATGGCATACGATGAAAAAGTGGTGCGTGCCGCCCGTCAGCGGCTGGAAAAGCGCCGCCGTGACGCAGAAACCGCCGCCGCCGCATTGCGTGAGCGGATGTGCCTGCAGATTCCCCGTCTGCGTGAGATTGAGCGTGAGATGGCCGCTGCCATCCCCGAATTGACCCGTGCTATCCTCGCAGGCGACGCCGCCGAAGAGGCGGCACGCATTCAGGCGCAAAATCTGCGTCTGCAGCAGGAGATGGCAGAGATTCTCCGCCGGTCGGGTTGCGAATGCGACAGCTTCGCCCCTCACTACCATTGCCAAGCCTGCGGCGATACCGGCTATGTCGGTGGTCGGGTGTGCGATTGCTACCGCCGCCTGCTGCAGGAGGAGGCTTGCCGCGGTTTGTCCGGTTTGTCGGCTATGCGGCTCACCGATTTTGGCTCTATGCGGCTGGATTATTACGATAATGCCGTCGACCCGAAGCTGGGCGTATCGCCCCGTCGGCAGATGCAGGACGTCATCGAGTATTGCCGTGCGTATACCGAGGCTTTCGATCCTCACAGCGACAGTCTATTGCTGTATGGTGCGACGGGTATCGGCAAGACGCACCTGTGCCTCGCTATTGCCCGTGGCGTCACCGAGCAGGGCTTTGGCGTGGTATACGGCTCGGTACAGCCTCTCGTTCGCCGTTTAGAGGCGGAGCACTTTGGCCGTGAGCAGGGCGACAGCGAGAATCAGTTGATTTCTTGCGATTTGCTGGTGCTGGACGATTTGGGTATGGAGTTTGACACGCCCTTCTCCCGCGCTTGCCTTTACGATATTCTCAATGCCCGTCTGCTGGAGGGCAGACCCACGGTGGTGAGCACCAATCTGGGCGTCAACGCATTGAAAGAACGCTATGGCGAACAGATTGCCAGCCGCATCAGCGGTGGCTTCGTGCCCTTGCACTGTGTGGGCAGTGACATTCGTCAAATCATTCGTCGTCAGTCGTTAGGCTGATAAGGAGGTTAGATTTATGGCTAAATTGTGTATGGGTTGTATGAATCCTCTCCCGGAGGACGATACCGTCTGCACCGTGTGTGGTTTTGACTTGGCAAAGGATCAGAATCCGCCCCATTGTTTGCCCGTGACCGCTTCTCTGCAGGGGCACTATATTGTGGGCCGCGTGATGGGGGAGTATCCCGACCATCTGCTGTATCTGGCTTATGACCGCCAGATGAAGGAGCCTTGCTTCATTCAGGAGTTTTTCCCTGCCGCCATCGGCCGCCGCGACAGCATTGGCGGCGTACAGCCCTTAGAGGGTTGTGGCAAGGTGTTTGAGGAGTACGCCGACCGCTTCCATGGTATCATGCGCGTGCTGGCTCGTATGCGTGAGTTGCCCGGTGTGGTACCCGTTTACGATATTTTTGAGGAAAACGGCACTGTTTACTCCGTCTCCGACTATTGCCAGGGTATGACTTTGACTAAGAAGATCAAGTTGTCCGGCGGTCGCATTCCGTGGCCGGAGGCACGCAGTATCTTTATGTCTCTGCTGTCCAGTCTGATTCAGCTGGCGGACGTAGGTATCTGTCATTTGGCTATTTGTCCCGACAACATCCTCATCGGCAGCGATGGCAAGCCTCGTTTGCGCAACTTCTCTATTCCGGATGCACACCGCTCCGGCACCAACCTGACGGCGGACCTGAAGACGAGTTACGCCGCCCCGGAGCAATACTATACCGAGGAAGAGGTAGGCGCCCCTGCGGACGTGTACGCTTTGGCTGCCACTATTTTCCGCACCGTTACCGGCACCGAGCCGCCTGCGGGCGACAACCGCGCTAAAAACTCCGACGACCTGTTTATGTCGGCGGAGGTGGCGGAGGAGCTGACTCAGCCGGTGTGCATCGCGCTGTTTAACGCTCTGCAGGTGCTGCCGGAGAATCGTACCGCCACGCTGGCGGAGTTGCGTGACGCTCTGTCTGTGACGCCTACCGTATCTGCTCTGGTGGACGAGGCGGAGGAGGATATGGCGGCGGCTGAGGAAGAGGAAGAGGCTCCTGCCGATACGGGCAAGAAGAGCCTGGTTTTGATGTTGATTATCAGCCTGGCGCTGTTGCTGGTGGCGGTGGTTGTTATCGTGCTGCTGTTGGTGGGTAATCTCACCGGCGACAAAGGGGGCGGCATTACTGCCAACACCACCACTACGACCACCACCACTACGACCCGTCCCACCGGCGACGATGCCGTGGTGGATAACGTGTTGGGTGTCAACTACTACGACCGCAAGGATGACGAGTTTAACGGTATGCCCCTGGAACTCTTGGGCTTCGCCTACGACGAGGGATATCCCGAGGGAGCGATCCTATATCAGTCTCCTGCCGGCAACGAGCTGGCGCCTATGGGCACCCCCATCTTGGTGGTGGTGAACAATCCCCGCGCCGCCGCCTCTGCGGTGATTCCCGACGTGTCGGGTTGGGATCAGGCAAAGGCAAAGACTTTGCTGGAGGCCATGGGCTTTGAGGTAAAGACCCGTGTGGCCACCAACCCCACTCGCGACAAGGGCGTCGTGGAGGAGACCTATCCCAAGGCAGGTATTGCCAAGGAGATGGGCGAGACCGTCACTCTGTTGGTCAGTGATAAAGAGAAGGTGGTCAACGAGACCATCCCCGACCTGACCGGTTGGGATGAGGAGTACGCCGCCAAGACCTTGGAGTTGATGGGTTTTGTGGTGCAGAAGGAGTATAATCCTGACTCCGCCTACACCAAGGGCGTGGTCGAGTCCGTGGACGGCGCCGAAACCCAAGTGCCTGTCGGCTCTACCGTGGTGCTGCGTATTAGTAGCAAGGAAGAGCAGCCGGATAACGGCGGTGGCGGCATCGGCGATTGGTTCGGCGATTTGTTTGGCTAATGAATAAAAAGGAGCCGATGTGCGAGAGTACATCGGCTCCTTTTTATTACCTATATAGATTCATACGAAACAACCGCGACTCGTCCTCGGGTTTGCTGCACACCACCGTCGCCTCGCGGATGAGCCCTTGATCCAAAGCGCCCGACAACACCAAAAGCCCCGTCAGTTGACTGCGGAGATTGAGTACGTCGCCCTCGTCGGTTTTGAGAAACACGTTGCCCTGTGCCGTAGCGGCAAAATCCATCAGTTTGGTAAAATCGAAATCACGAATACGCACACCTTCCATTTTCAACCCTCCCTTTTTGCATAGTATTGCCGCCGAAGGCGCAGAATAACAGTGGTGGTAATTGCCAAATAATACATTTACAAAAAATTCATAATTTCCTATTGACAGGTTGCATAAAAGTGTCTATAATAAGGTTAGCACTCAACGAGAGAGAGTGCTAACGAACAAAAACCGAGAGTGCTAATCGAAAGGAGGATGCGTATGGAACTGGATTTTCGCAAAGGGCGTGTATTGGCGGCCATCGTGGAGAGCTACATCCTCACCGGCGAGCCTGTGGGCTCTAAGGTGCTGGCCGAGATGCTGGGCAATTGCGTATCCTCTGCCACGATTCGTAACGATATGGCGGTGCTTACCGCTGCCGGCTATTTGGAACAGCCCCATACCTCCGCAGGTCGTCTGCCCACGCCGCAGGCTCTGCGCTTGTACGTGGAGGAGATGATGGACCGCCGTCCTCTCACCCTGCAGGAAAAGGTGGATATCAAGACGGCGCTGTCCGACGTGTCGGGCGACGCCACCCGTATGCTGGAAGAGGCGTGCCACCGTTTGGCAGACCTGACGGGCCTGTGTGTGGCGGCCTGCCGCCCCGAGCAGGTGGGCGTGTGCATCAGCCGCATTGAGGTTATGCAGATGTCGCCCCGCAATATGGGCGTTCTGCTGGTGCAGGATAACGGGTTTATGCGCACCCGTATGTGCCGTTGCCCCAGAGATATCCCCACCAAGTTTGTGCAGGCGCTGTCCACCTATCTGTCCCGTCGTTTTTTGGGTCAGCCGCTGTCTGCGGTGACCATCTCCGCCATGCAGGAGATTCTGCTGGAGTTGGGCGAGGCGGGCTTGGCCGTAGCGCCGATTCTCTCTGCATTTTACGAGCTGGCGCTGGAATGCATCGCCTCTCGTGTGACGGTGGCAGGTCAGATGAATCTGCTGCGTCAACCCGATTACACCCCCGAGCGTGCCCGTGGTTTAGTGGCATACCTCGCTGACCGACAGCAGGTATCCGACCTGCTGAAAATGGGCGGCGATGGCGTGTGCATCCATCTGGGCGGTGAGGATATGCCGCTGTTCGGTGGCAGCGCCGTGATTCTGATCCCGTACTCGCTGGGCGAGAGGGGACAGGGCAAAATTGCCGTGATCGGTCCTATCCGTCAGGATTTCGCCACCCTGATTCCTCGATTGGAATACTTTGCGGCGGCGCTGGGACGGATGATGAGCGAATGGTTTGATGACACCGAAGCCTTAGACTTCGGTTAAGGAGGAAATACACAATGAGTGAAGAAAAGACCACTCCCGAAACGATGGAGGGCACTGCGGATCCCGTAGACGCCCCCGTGGAGGAAAAGAAAAAGGGCAGAAAGCCCGGTAAGGCGGCTGAACTGGAGAAAAAACTGGCGGATAAGACCGACGAGTTGGCCGCCGCCGAGGACCGCTACCAGCGTATACTGGCGGAATACGCCAATTATAAGCGCCGCACCGAGCAGGAGAAACTGCAGATTGGCTTGTACACCAAAGCGGACGTTCTCACCGCACTGCTCACCAGCATTGATAATATGGAAAAGGCCATCGCCGCCCCTGCCGGCGACGATTACAAGGTGGGTGTGGATTTGGTGCTGCGCCAGTTTATGGAGACCCTGTTCAAGATGGGTCTGGAGCCCATCGGCGTGGAGGGCGAGCCCTTCGACCCCAACGTCCACAACGCCGTTATGCGTGAGGACGCCGACGGCGTAGAGGAAGACACGGTCACCGCCGTCTTCCAAAAGGGATATAAGCTGGGCGACCGTGTCCTGCGTCCCGCCATGGTTAAAGTGGCAAACTGATAACCACTGACGCAATCTTAGTCACCATTCTCGGCGGTCTGTTTTCCGTCGGAAAGGTCAAAAATGCTCAGCAATACACCCAGTATTGCTTGTGCTTTTTGCCTCTCTCCAACAAAAAACATCCTCGCCGATTATGGCAACACGATTTCGCCAGCGGTTATTAAAATATAAATTCAAACAACAACTGCAAGCATTCACAACAACTATTATTATTGGAGGTAATTATTATGGCAAAGATTATTGGTATCGACTTGGGCACTACGAACTCTTGCGTGGCTGTGATTGAGGGCGGCGAGGCCGTCGTCATCCCCAACGCCGAAGGCTCTCGCACCACTCCCTCTGTGGTGCATTTTAAGAAGGATGGCGAGCGTGTGGTTGGCCGTGTGGCCCGTCAGTCCGCCGTTTCCGCCCCCGACCGTACCATCGCATCCGTGAAGCGTGATATGGGTACCGACCGCAAGTTCACCATCGACGGCAAGGCCTATACGCCTCAGGAGATTTCTGCTATGATTTTGGCTAAGCTGAAGGCGGACGCCGAGGCTTATCTGGGCGACACCGTCACCGAGGCGGTCATCACCGTGCCCGCCTACTTCACCGACGCACAGCGTCAGGCCACCAAGGACGCCGGCCGTATCGCCGGCCTGGAGGTCAAGCGTATCATCAACGAGCCTACCGCCGCGGCGCTGGCTTATGGCATTGATAAAGAGGCCGAGCAGAAGGTTATGGTCTACGACCTGGGCGGAGGCACCTTCGACGTCTCCATCATCGAGATGGGCGACGGCGTGCAGGAGGTGCTGGCCACCGCCGGTAACAACCGTTTGGGCGGCGACGACTTCGACCAGAAGATCGTGGAGTGGCTGATTGCCTCCTTCAAGGCAGAGACCGGCGTGGACCTGTCCGCCGACAAGATGGCTGTCCAGCGTCTGCGCGAGGCCGCCGAGAAGGCGAAGATTGAGCTGTCCGGTTCCACCAGCAGCAACATCAACCTGCCCTTCATCACCGCCGACGCTACCGGCCCCAAGCACTTGGATCTGACCCTAACCCGTGCCAAGTTCAACGAGCTGACCGCCTCTCTGGTGGAGTCCACCATGGGCCCCGTCCGTCAGGCTCTGTCTGACTCCGGCCTGACCGCCGCTCAGATTGATAAGGTGCTGCTGGTTGGCGGCTCTACCCGTATTCCTGCGGTGCAGGAGGCCATTCAGAAGTTTATGGGCAAGGAGCCCTTCAAGGGTATTAACCCCGACGAGTGCGTGGCTATGGGCGCCGCTCTGCAGGGCGGCGTGCTGGGCGGCGAGGTCAAGGGCCTGCTGCTGTTGGACGTCACCCCTCTGTCCCTGGGCGTTGAGACCATGGGCGGCGTGATGACCCGCGTCATTGAGCGCAATACCACCATCCCCACCAAGAAGAGCCAGATTTTCTCCACCGCCGCTGACAACCAGCCCTCCGTTGAGGTGCACGTGCTGCAGGGCGAGCGTGAGTTTGCTCGTGATAACAAGACCTTGGGCCTGTTCCATTTGGACGGTATCGCTCCCGCCCGTCGTGGCGTGCCTCAGATTGAGGTTACCTTTGATATCGACGCAAACGGTATTGTGAACGTGTCCGCCAAGGATCTGGGCACCGGCCGTGAGCAGCACATCACCATCACCTCCAACACCAATATGTCCAAGGAGGACGTGGAGAAGGCTGTCCGTGAGGCGGAGGAGTATGCCGCTGAGGATAAGGCGCGCCGTGAGGCTGTGGATACCCGCAACAACGCCGACCAGATGATCTACCAGTGCGAGAAGGCGCTGGAGGAGATGGGCGACAAGATCGACGCCGCTGACAAGGCTGAGTTGGAGAGCAAGATTGCCGCTCTGAAGGAGGCTCTGCAGGGCGAGGACATCGAGGCCATCAAGCAGAAGCAGGATGAGCTGACCCAGGCCTTCTACGCCATCAGCGAGAAGATGTATAACGCCGCCGCCGGCGCTCAGGGTGGCGCTCCCGCAGGCGACGCTCCCTACGGTGGCGAGAACCCCGACGGCTACTACGACGGCAACGTCAACTAAGGGATAACCACTGACTCAATCTTAGTCACGTCTCTCGGCGGCTGATTCCCCGTCAGAAAGGGCAAAAATACGCGGCAATACATCCAGTATTGCCTGTGTCTTTTGCCTCTCCCTGACGAAAAATCTTCTCGCCGATAACCGCAACACGATTTCGTCAGCGGTTATACATTGCTACAAATCAAGGTCACCGTCCGACTGATTTGTCGGACGGTGCTGCCTGCTTTTAGACAGGAGAGTTCCTATGGCGGAAAAACGCGATTATTACGAGGTGCTGGGCGTAGCCCGTGGCGCCTCGGATGACGAGATTAAAAAAGCCTATCGCCGTATGGCGAAGCAGTATCACCCCGACCTGCACCCCGGCGACGCCGAGGCAGAGGCGCGGTTTAAGGAGGTTGGCGAGGCCTATGAGGTCCTCTCCGACCCGCAGAAGCGCAGCCGCTACGACCAATTCGGTCACGCAGGTGTAGACCCTAATTTCGGCGCCGGTGGCGGCGGATGGGGCGGCGGCGGTGTCAACGTGGACTTCGGCGATTTCGGTGACATCGGCGACATATTCTCCTCCATTTTCGGTGGCGGTTTCGGCGGCAACACCCGCCGCAACCCCAATGCACCCCGTAAGGGCAGCGACGCCGGTGCCCACGTCTACATTTCCTTTGAAGAGGCGGCCAAGGGTTGCCGTCAGCGTGTGACGGTGCCCCGTATCGTCCCCTGCGAGGACTGCGGCGGCAGCGGTGCACAGCGTGGTACCAGCCCCACCGTTTGTCCCGACTGCCGTGGCACCGGTCAGGTATCCCGTGCTCAGCGCACGCCTTTTGGTGTCATGCAGACCCAGACCGTCTGTCCCCGTTGTCAGGGCCGTGGTCGGGTGATTGAGCACCCCTGCACCGCCTGCGGTGGACAGGGTAAAGTGCGCAAGGCGGAGGAAATGGGTGTCAACATACCTGCCGGTATTGCTGACGGTCAGGTGATTACCATCCCCGGTATGGGTAACGCAGGCCAAAACGGCGGCCCTGCCGGCGACCTCAACGTGCAGGTGACGGTGCGTCCCCATCCTCTGTTTGAGCGCGATGGCTTTGATATTTGGTACGAACTGCCCATCACCTTCGCACAGGCCGCTCTCGGCGCCGAGGTGGAGATTCCCACTCTGGACGGCAAGATGCCCTTCACCATCAAGGAGGGCACTCAGCCCGGCGAGGTGCTGCGTGTCCGAGGCAAGGGTATTCCCTATCTCCGTGGCCGTGGCGTAGGCGACCTGCTGCTGAAAATCGTGGTGGAGGTGCCCCGTAGCCTCACCAAAGAGCAGAAGAAACTGCTGGAGGAGTTTGATTCCTCCACGGGAGATAAGCAGTATCAGAAACGCCGCAACTTTTTTGATAAGTTGAAGGACATATTTAATTAAAAGCGCAAAGAGCCTGCGGTTTTCCGCAGGCTCTTTTTTTGCTGTTTTTCAGCCGTTTACAGGGACGATGTTGCCGCTTTCCAGCAACTTTTTTGCCCCATACAGGGGCGATCGCAGCGCCAACCACAAAAATCACTAAAAATTCCCAAAAAACTATTGACTTTAATTAGCACGCGTGCTAAAATAGGCAACAGAACTACGAATGGCATATTTTTCTAATGTATTATCTATAAATAAGGAGGTGCGGCTCGATGATACGAGTGGACCGATCCGAGCTGACCAAAAACGAGATCATCCGTATGGCGACCAACCGTTTTCTCAACGACGGCTATTCCAAAACATCCATCCACGCCATATGCAAGGACCTGAATATGAGCACCGGCAACCTGACCTTCCACTTTCCCACCAAGGAGCATTTGCTGGCGAAACTGGTGGATATGCTGTGCACGTTTCAGCAGAAGCTGCTGGAGGAGGAAGCCGCCGAGGGAACCAGCTCTTTGATGGCGTTGTGTTTGGAATTGTTGACCATCGCGGCGGCCTGCGAGCAGGACGAGATCGCCAAAGATTTCTTCCTCTCCTCCTATCGAAGCGAGATGGCGATGGCGATCATCCGCAAAAACGAGGTGGAGCGTGCCAAACAGGTGTTCCGAGAATATTGTGCCGATTGGAACGACGATTGGTTTAGAGAGGCGGCGGCGCTGGTCTCCGGCGTAGAATACGCCACCCTGATGACCACGGCAGACTCTGCACCGTTGGAGGTGCGTATCGGCGGTGCGCTACGGACCATTATGGGCATTTACCGTGTGCCGATCGAGCTGCGCGAGAGGAAGATTCAAAAGGCGTTGACGATGGACTACCGCAAGCTTAGCTTGCGTATCCTCAAAGAGTTTCGAGAATACGTGGACCGTTCCACCGAGCAGGCGCTGTTGGATCTGATGGCGCGCAAATAACCATTCGTTGTATTTTTTGAAGGGAGAACCCATTATGAAACATACCAAAAGACTGATTTCCGTTTTGCTTACCCTCTGTATGTTGTTGGCGGCGATGCCGCTGACCGCCTTTGCGGAGGATTGCGCCCATAATTACCCCTACGTCTGCTCCACCCTCTGCACCCTCTGCGGAGAGGTGCGCACCCCCGAGATGGAGCATACGAATTATCTGTCCGATTGCGACGAGACCTGCGGCCTCTGCAGTGAAGTGCGTGAGACCACCGTGCCCCACGAAAGCGATGGCCTTCCCTGTGTGGAGAACGTTTGCAAGCACTGCTATGCGGCTATTCCCGCCACTGCGGACCATACCGACGAGGACGGCGACTATTACTGTGATGTCTGCTGGACTTGGCTGGGGTGCGATCAAGGCGTTCACTCCCGTGACGGCCTGCCCTGTCAGGATACGGTGTGCTATTATTGCGGCATAGAGATGCCTGCCGAGGATCATGAGATCGGCGGCGCCGCCATTTGTGTAGACAACCAATGCATCTATTGCGGCACCTCTGTTCCTGCCTCTGCAGATCACAATTATCAATGCTACTATGAGCAAGAGCCTACTTGCGTAAACGATGGCAAGCGGTATTATGAGTGCACCCAGTGCTACGATCGCTATACGGAAACGATCCCCACCACCGGCGAGCACGAGGACAGTGACGGCGACTACCAGTGCGATTGGTGCGTGCTCTGGCTGGGCTGCGAGAGCGGTATTCATAATCGTATGCACACGACCCTTTGTGTGGATAGCGTTTGCTCGGCGTGCGGGTTGGCGATGCCTGCCACCGAGGGACACGTCAGCAACAACTTTGCTTGCCGTGACGGCTGGTGCGTCAATGGTTGCAACACCGTGATACCCGCCACCGCCGACCATACCTATGACGACGCCGCCGACCCCGACTGCAACGTCTGCGGCGACGTGCGCGAGATAGCGTGCGCCCACAAGTACGATTCCGACTGCGACACGGTCTGCAACCTTTGCAGTGAGGTGCGTGAGCCCCTGACCTCTCACACTCCTTTGTATCCTTGCTTAGACAGTGAGTGTTTGGCCTGCGGAGAGATGGTGCCTGCCGGCGTGGATCACGAGGACGAGGACGGCGACTATCGCTGCAATCGGTGCCTCCTGTGGTTGGGCTGCGACAGCGGCGTTCACGATCGCACCAGTCCGTACGCCTGTATGGACACCACCTGCAAAGCCTGCGGCATCGATCTGCCCGCCACCGAGCCCCACGTCAGCAACAACGTTGACTGCTGTGACGGCGTGTGCGTAAACGGCTGTCAGACTGAAATGCCCGCCATCACCGATCACGCTTATGCTTACGGGTGCAGCACCAATTGCTACATCTGCGGCTTCACCACCCGCCCCGAGGCAGAGTGTGTCAGCAATGACGGCACGGTCTACGACCAGAATAGTCAGCAGCACTCCATCGCCTATTACTGCATTTATTGCAACAGGTATCTGTCTGCTGTAGTGGAAGATCATATGGACGAGGACGGCGATGGTGCTTGTGACGTGTGCGGCGAGTCCCCCGCGTGGTTGAGTTGCACCCATCAGTACGAGTACCCTTGTTCCACCACCTGCAGCCTTTGCGGCTACCCCACCCTCCCCGAGGCGGACCACCTGAGCGACGCCGGCACGGTCTATGACCGGGATGATACCCATCACGCGATCTATTTCTCCTGTCAGCGTTGCGGTCAGATGATCGATTCCATCGTGGAAGAGCATGCCGACGAGGATGGCGACGGCGCCTGCGACGTGTGCAACTATATACCCTGTGAGGAGCACGTCTACGACAGCAACTTTGACTGGTACTGCAACGTCTGCGACGAGTTCCGCAACATCGACGTTCCGATGGATGTCCTTGGCGTTTCTATCTCTGAGGATGTGAACGGTTTGGCCATGATTTTCACGGCTCATGTGGAGGGGATCGCCTTTAGCGGCAACCGCATCATTTACGACAACGCCACCATCGGCGGTCATAAGCTGATCGGTCTGGGTGCTGTGGTGAGCAACAACTACGATGAGGTGGGGTATGCCCCTTCGTTGGAGGACGTGGACGGTGTCCGCGTGCTGGACGTTCCCATCGTGTATGCTTACGATTACGACGAGACCACCGGTACGCTGTATTTTGCCGTCCGTGTCATCAACATTCCCGACGAGCACAAGGATACTACGTTGGTGTTCACCCCCTATTTCATCTTTGAGAACAACTTAGGCGAACAGGAAGCCTTTAGCTCCAGCGCCTGGGGTGATTCCTACAATCGCGTTGCCGGCACCGCTTCGTAAGAGCGACAAAGGCACAGACAGTCGCATAGAAATTCGCAACTAAAAAAGCCCCCCGGCCGACAGGACA
>JAZPZT010000115.1:0-27969 GCA_045544815.1 Acutalibacteraceae bacterium
GCCACCTGCAGACCCACCACCGTATCGCACAACAAAAACAACACCAGCGCCCACGCCAACAGCGGCTCGCGCTTGTACGAGGAAAAGGCGCAAACGATATTCATAATCAACATGGCGTAATAGGCGATGGAAACGCCTGCCAGAGCGTCCATATTACCACGGAGCACCAGCACCGTCACCGCCTCCGCCATCACCACCAGCAGAATGCGCGCGGTGATGAGACCGCCGCCACGGGCACGGCGGTGGAGCAGAAAGGCGTAGATGGTCTGAGCGCCCAAGAAAAAGAGCATCGCCGTGAGTTTCTCCTGGGGGCGTTGCACCACCAAAAACCAGTCGGCGGCGGCAGTGCACACCAGTGCGCCGAGGATGTAATAATTGGCACGGCGCAGATGGGCCACCACAAAGGCCACGCACAGCAGAATGGCGGCGTATTGGGCAGAGACCACAAAATGGCCGGTTAGAATCAGCACGTATAGGGCCGCCTCCACCAGCAGAAAAGCGGTGAGCAGCCACGGATTTTGTTTTGCCTTGGATTTTGCCATAGGGATTTCCTCCATAGTGGGGTGATATGACACCAGTATACACCGTCGACAAGATTTTTGCAAGGAGAGAAAAAGAGGGCACCCCGATGGGGTACCCTCTTTTAGGGAAGATATTATACAACTTGATATAATGCAACGATAGCGCCCGAGCGTTGCATTTGTTACATGGCCGAATAAAGAGAAAACCAACCCAAACTGCTTTTCGTATATTAAAAACCGTTCCTTGTAAGCTCAAGTGCGATCTCGCTGTATACGTCTACAATATCCGATATACCATCTTCAACTTTCTTTGATAAGGGCTTGCGGCGCAGATCGATCTCGTCGCAGTGGGAAATCCCTCTATTAGTGGCTCCTCGGTAAACACCTTTGAAGACACCCCATTTTACAGATGCAGGGGTAAGAAGACCATCGTTTTCTCCTTCAATGCGTTTTACCACGAGATTAGGGAGCCACATAAAAATATCGCTGGAAGGTTTTTTCATCACAAAGGCATAACTCTGGTACAACACATCGGCGCAGTCGGGATTCTGGGTATTAAAAACCGTCGCTGCGTCCGTAGTAAATGCGCACAGCACATTATAGGTGTTCGGCTTCTTGTCTCCCAGCAGCCGAAACCAACAATCCGCACAAGCACATACAAACTTAATCAGCCAATGCGGGAGTTTCATCAGTTTATCAATCGTTTTTGACCCGTGATGCGGTGTGGCAATTGTGGTTAAAGAGGCAACTTTTTCACCCATACCCAAAGAAGAAATGGCGTAGCGACAATCTAATCCGCCTTTCGAATGGGCGATGATGTTTACTCGCTCTGCACCGGTTTCCAGAAGGATCTGGTTTATCCGTTCCGCCAAATGCCTACCGTTCGTTTCAATATCGGCATTACTGTCCTGGTTTCCAAAATAAATCTTGCACCCCATTTTCTGAAGAGCTCCGGGAATTCTTCCCCAATAGCCAACATATTTGTTGTCACGAAAACCCATCCCATGGACAAATAGAATCGGATATTTTAACTTTTCGGACAAACCAACCACCTCTTGATTCGTTACTCTTATTTTACTATACCACAGACACCGTTCATACGCAAACAATAAATAAAATAACTACCCTTGCTGATGCCATTGTATCTAATAAGGGTAGTCCGGTGGCCGGACTCTGAACCGCCTTCCGTGGCGAGATGAGTTTCGTTTCTACGCACACAGCTCGTTCGCCACGGAAGCTGTTATTTTTGCGCAAGGCGCAAAAATAAGGCCGATCGAGGATTTCAAGAGACCAACGGAACGAAAAAAGAGGGTACCCCGATGGGGTACCCTCTGCGTGAACAACATTACAGTTCTGCAAACAAATCGTGCAAAGAACTCTCAAGGATATCTTCTGCGGAACTAATGCTAACATAACCAAAAGAATCTAATGCTTCGTTAGCGTTAAGAATCGAATCTTTATAGTCAGAATATCTCGTCATCGCATTTTTAATCGCAAACTCCACCGTCAAATTTGGTGCTTCTTCTTTCGCTTTTTTAAACAAAGCTTGAATTTCAGTATCAAGCTCCTTTATTTTATCTATATCCTCACTATGCGCTTTTTTAGCTTTTTCAATTGCATTATTGATATCTTTGGTAGTTGCCTTGTAATCAGAAGACGCATCTTTCCAAGCAGCACAAACATCTGTCGCTACTTCATCTAAAATCACTTTACTTTCAACAACTTTATCATAGAATGCTTGCACATTCTCTGTCGTTTTCACTTCTTTTGTAGTAGCAGGCTTTGAAGTAACAGGTTTTGAATAGTTTGAATAGGTGCATCCACTCATTAGAATGCTCAATATTAACATTGCCAGAAAAACAACATGTTTCTTCATAATATCACCTCTTTTGCCATTATACCAACAGAAACACGAAAAAGTCAAGGCGTCGCCCTTTGTAAATCAACGAAGTCAAATACGGCCGGACTCTGAACCGCCTTCCGTGGCGAGATGAGATTCGTTTCTGCGCACACGGCGGATTCGCCACGGAAGCTGTTATTTTTGCGCTCTGCGCAAAAATAAGGCCGAACGAGGATTTCAAGAGACCAACGGAACGAAAAAAGAGGGTACCCCGATGGGGTACCCTCTTTTTTGGTGCCGGTGGCCGGACTCGAACCGGCACGGTGTCGCCACCGGTGGATTTTGAGTCCACTACGTCTGCCAATTCCATCACACCGGCATTTTGGTGCTCACCTATTGTAGCACGGGTTCGCGCAAAATGCAAGCACTATTTTTGCTTTTTTCTCCATAAATATGCCCCAAGGCACACCAACCCCACGCCGCAGAGATACCCGACGGTATCCAACAGCACGTCGGTGACCATGGGCGCACGCCCCGGAGCAAGGAATTGCAGGCACTCGTCCACCGCACCCGTGGCCATTCCCCACAGCCACAGACGGCGGCGGTCATAAGCGTGCGCGGTGCCGCACCACAGCGCCCCCAGCAGGGCAAACTCGGTGAGGTGCGCCGCCTTGCGCACCGCATAGGGCAGCCAATCGGGGTAATTCTCCCACCCCAGCAGACCCATCAGCCACCGCACCACGCGACCGCTCTCGGCGGAGGAATCGTCGGCGGACAGCAGAGACTGATACCAGATAAACCCCGTCCACAGCACCACCGCCACGGGCAAGGCAATCCGCCAAAACCGCTTTTTATTCACGCTGTCCACCTCCTTTTCCTTTATTATACCGATGAGCGCCGCCTTTTGTCAACCGCCACGCTCATAACGGCGGCGGAGTTTTTCCAACGCACGGGTTTCCAGACGGCTGACGTAACTGCGGCTGATATTGAGTCGCTCCGCCACCTGCCACTGGGTCAGCGGCGCACAGCCGAGACCGTACCGCAGGCTGATAATCTCCCTCTCCCGTGGCTCGAGGCACTCGCGGACGTAATCCCCCAAGCAGGCCAGCGCCATCTGCCGCTCCACGTCCTCCGCCAGCGTATCCTCCTGCGCCAGCACGTCCATCAGGGTCAGGGGATGCCCCTCGCTGTCGGAGTCGATAGGCTCGGACAGAGAAATATCCCGCTCGGTCTTTTTCAGGCTGCGGAAATGCATCAGAATCTCGTTCTCGATACAGCGAGCGGCGTAGGTAACCAGCCGCGAGCCTTTGGCGGCGTCAAAAGTATCCACCGCCTTGATGAGACCCAGCGTGCCGATGGACACCAGATCCTCTTGGTCCCGTGCGTGGGCGTAGTGCTTTTTAATAATGTGCGCCACCAGTCGCAGATTATGCTCAATCAGCCGCTGCCGCGCCGTGGTATCCCCTGCCGCCATAGCCGCCACTGCCTCCCGCTCCTCCTTGGCGGAGAGCGGTTTGGGAAAAGAACTGCCATTCACCACCGACAGCACCAAAAACACCATTTTGGACAACAATTCCGCCACAATCGACCACATACCGACTCCTCCTCGCTGTTTTTCTCCACATTCTATGAGAAAAGAGGGTTGTCAGTTGCCACGAAACAGAAAAACTCCCAAGCCAACAGCTTGGGAGTTTGCAATTACAGGAAAAACGCCTTAAACTGGGCGCGACAATGGTGGCAGGTGACGGTACGACGACCACGCTTAATGGGCAAGCGGAGCATACACTTGCACCCGGGGCAACGGCGATAGCGGTAGCGCTTCACGTCCTTGATGCGGGTGAATTGATGAGCAAACCACTTGCGGACAGGTGTCCACCAACGGAGAAACCACAGATTCTCCGCCTGTCGGGCGGTGTAATTGCGGGACAGCATACGAAACAGCAGCCACACGGCGGCAACCGTCGCCAGCAGGTCGATGGCGAAGCCTACCCATCCGCCAAACAACATGGATAAAATCCACAGGGCGAAATACAGGCCGAATAAAAACCGATTTAATTGGTCGTTGCCGTAGCGCCCTATCATAAAACGGGCCACTGACTCACGAAAACGGCGAAACATAATCTTCCCTCCTTGCTATCCGTATTACCAGTATAACCAGTATACTCGATTTTGGCAAGTAAGTGTTATGAATGTGTGAATTTTGGAAACAATAAAAGTGAAAGGAGTTGAGAATATGGAAAAAGACAAGAAAAAGCCGAAGGTATTGCCCCATCCTCTGCCCGAAAAGCCGGGTATCGTGGAGCCGATTATCGCCGCAGGGGAGATGAAATGCCCCTCCAATAAGGGCATCGTCACCGACCCCAACGGCAGCTATACCGGCCGTCCCATTGACGGCGGTAAGCCGGTGCAGGACGCCGACGACCTGTGAGGTACAAGAACGGACAAAGTCCGTTCTTGGGTGCTGTCCTATATGGAGTGTGCGTAACAAAAAAGGGCCACCTTGCGAGGTGGCCCTTTTTGGTATACTCATATACATATTTTTATCGCCCTACCCGTTGCAACAAAATCCGACCGCAGGCTTGTCCTATACTTGAGAAAAACGACTGTATGAAAGAAAGGATGAGTGGGATGAAAGAATCCGCTCTGCGCCGTGAGGGGAGCGCCCTCGTCACCCTGCTGTGGTGCGGCGTCGGTCTATTGGCGCCCCGTGCCACTCTACTGGGTGCGCTGGCGCCCTTCGGCATTGGTCTGGCCGCCTGCGGCGGTGCCGCCAACCTGCCGACCCTACTGTGTATCGCCATCGGCTATCTGCCCGTCGCCACCGCCATGCCCCTGCGCTACGTAGCGGCGGTGGCGCTCATCGGCGGTGCACGATGGATTTTGGACACCCTGCCCGACGGGGCGCGGCAACCCTTCGTGCCGCCCTTGTTGGCCTTCGTATCCTGCGCCGCAACAGGATGGATGAGCCTGATGGGCAGCGGTGTGGACGGCTATCGCCTGCTGCTCATCCTCACCGAGGCGGCGGTGGCGGCAGGGGCGGCGCTGTTTTTCGACGCGGCGATGGTTGCCACCTTGCGCCCGCGCCTGCCCCTAAGCGCAGGGGTAAGCGCGGCGGTGATTGCCGCCGCCGCTGTAACGGTGTGCGCCGCCGCCACCATCGAAATCGGCGGATTCTCTCCCGGTCGGGCGATAGCGGCACTGTTGGTGCTGCTGTACGCACGCACCGAGCGTGTGGCAGGTGGCTGCGTGGCAGGGTGCGTGCTGGGCGGCGGATTGGCGCTCACCGCGCCCACCGCCGTACCCATGGCGGTGGCTCTCGCCTTTGGCGGTCTGCTGGCAGGGGTGTTCGCCCGATTCGGGCGGATACTGCAAGCGGTGTTTTTCCTGCTGGGTGCGGTGCTGCTTATTCTCACCGAGACGGATGTCGGCATTCTGTTCTACCTCTACGAGTGGTTATGCGCCGCCCTGCTGTTTTGCCTGCTCCCCTCTCCGTGGGAGAAACGGCTGGTGGGTTTTCTCAGCCGCAAGCGCGACCTGCCTGCGGCAGAAGGGGTGCGGCGGATGACCTCTCTGCGGTTGCAAATAGCTTGCGGCGCCATCGAGGAGGTATCCCGCAACGTGGAAGAGGTGTCCCGACGGCTGTCCCATCACGGGGCGGCGGACGTGACCTCCCTCTACCGTGGGTGCGCCACGGCGGTGTGCGCCGCCTGCCCCATGCGTGGGGTGTGCTGGGATTTGAAGCGGCAGGAAACCCTTGACGCACTGGAGTGCCTGACGCCCATCCTGCAACAAGAGGAGCAGGTTACCGCCGCCCATCTCCATAACTTACCTGTCTCCTGCCGCCGCAGCGAGAGGCTGGCGCGGCACATTACCACCGCCTATGGGCAATATGTGGCCAGGGAGGCGGCGTGGTGCCGCCTGACCGAGATTCAGCAGGCGGTGGAGCGCCAGTTTAGCGGCACGGGTGCCCTGCTCAGCGGTTTGGCGGGGCGGCTGCAGGACCCTCACGGGGTGGATATGACCCTGTCCCAGCAGGTGCTGGACCTGTGCGAGGACTACGGCATGGCGGTGGAGGAGGCGCTGTGCACCCGTGACGGGCGTGGGCGGCTGACGGTGTGTCTGCTCGCCTGCGACGAGCAACTGCCCGAGGGCAGATGGCACAGACGAATGGAAAAAATCTGCGGTTGCGCCCTCACCGCCCCCACGGTGGCAGGATGGGGCGAGCAGGTGCGTGTCACCCTCACCGAGCCGCCGAAATACACGGTGGAATGGGGCAGCGCCTGCCGCATTTGCCCCGACGAGACCCTCTGCGGCGATACGGTGCAGACGGGCGACCTTAGCGGCGGCAAAGTGGTGATTCTCAGCGACGGTATGGGGTGCGGCGGGCGAGCCGCCGTGGACAGCGCCATGGCGGCAGGCATCGCTATGCGGCTGTGGCAGGCGGATTTCGTCCCCGAGGCGATTTTGCAGACGGTGAACGCCGCCCTACTGGTGAAAAGCCGCGAGGAAAGCCTCGCCACGCTGGACGTGGCGGTGGTGGACACCCACACGGGTCGGCTGGATTTATATAAGGCAGGCGCCGCCGCCACCCTGCTGCGCAGCGGCGGTCGGGTGTCACGGATGGAGCACACGGGACTGCCCGTGGGCATCCTGCCCGAGGTGCGGTTTGCCCACAGCCACGATACCCTGGGTGAGGGAGATATCCTGCTGATGGTCAGCGACGGCGCCCTCTGCGGCGGCGTGGAGGCGGTGGAGACACTGCTGGCGGCCTATCCCGAAGAGGGGGATATGCCGACGCTGGCGCAGGCGGTGGTGGACGCCGCCGCAGCCGCCGAGGAGGAACACCCCGACGACATCACCGCCGTGGCCATACGGCTGTGCCTGCCCGAGGAGGATTGAGGGATTTGCAAATTTCCTCTTGCAAAGATTGGTTTTGTAGTGTACAATGGTTGAAGTTGCCACGATGTGGCAACTTCAACCACATCTCCGCCCGTGGCGAAGCTGGATATCGCAGTGGATTCCGATTCCAAAGGCCGGGGGTTCGAATCCCTCCGGGCGGGCCAAAAAAAGAGAGTGTCACTAAATGGTGACACTCTCTTTTTTCCGCCCTTCGGGATGAGAAACCCCGTTAGTTGGTGGCGCACAGCGACACCAACTATAAGCGGCTTGGTACGGTAACGCCTGTAGCGGCGCACTATCTTTTCTACCAAGACGCAGGGTTCGAATCCCGATACGCACAATCTTTTTGCTATGTCTTCCAACGGGATTGCTTAGGTTTTGCGTGTAGAATCTGCGACACGCACAAGGTAGGCGCAAAACCGGGGTTCAGAATCCCTCCGCATTTCTGCTCAATCTTCGCCACCTCATCCGTCATTTGCTCCGCAAATGCCACCTTCCCCTCAAAGGGAAGGCTTTCCTCCTCCCCTCTCCCCTTGCCTTTTTCAAAGTGGTATGCTATACTGCGTATATACCTTACCTATAAGGAGGATTTTCCCAATGAAACGATGGCTTTGTATGCTGCTGGCGATGACCCTGCTGCTGGGTCTGGTTGCCTGCGGCGGCGACAAGACGCCTGCCGAGGACGGCGGCACCGACACCACCGCGACCTCCACCACCGAGGCAACGGGCGACTCTACCACAGCCACCACGGGAGAGGACAAGCCCACCGCCACGGACACCTCTGCCACACAGACACAGGGCACCACCACAGGTGGCACCAAACCCATTACCAAACCCACCGCTAAGCCCACCTCGCCCTCCGACGAGGGCAGCGCCATCCGTGTGCTCGCCATCGGCGACGACTACGCCGTGGACGCCATGGAGAAATACCTTTACGATATGCTGAAGGGCGCCGGCTACGACAAGGTGCAGTTGGGTATCCTCTACTCGACGAACAGCTCTGTGAGCGCCCAATACACCGCCATCAAGGCGGACAGCAAGACCTACGAATACCGCCGCAACGACAACGGCAAATGGCAAAAAGAGAGCAAAGTAGCGCCCTCCAAGGCGTTTAAGGACGCCCAATGGGACTACGTGGTGCTGCAGCAGGCAGGCGCGCAATCGGGTCTGGAAGAGGCCTATGCGGATTTGGGCGACCTGACCAATCTGGTGCAAAAGCAGTGCGCAGACGCCAGTATCCTGTGGCATATGACCTGGTCCTACCGCCGCCAGAGCGACCTGGAAGGCTTCGCCCAGTATAAGTACAACGAAAAGGTGATGTACAAGGCCATCGTGGACGCCGCCCTAAAACACGTTATGCGGGATAACAACGTCATGCGCCTGATTCCTACCGCCACCACCATCCAGAATCTGCGCACCTCCACCCTGCGTGACGAGCTGACCAAAAACGGCGTGCGGCTGACCGACTACGGCGCCTATGCCGCCGCCCTGACCTGGTACGGCGTGCTGACGGGCGAGCACCCTGCCAATGTGAAAAACGTCCCCTCGGCGGTGAAGGGCCGCTTCGCCGAATTGTCCGAGGCGGCGGTCAACGCCCTCTCCGTACCCAACGAGGTCACCTCCACCACCCAAGGCGAGGGCGAGCTGAAAGACCTGAAGATTCTCTCCATCGGTCACTCCTTCTCGCTGGACGCCATGCGCACCTATATGTGGGACGCCTTTGACGCCGCCGGCTACAACGTGACCATCGGCTATCTGTACTATCCCAGCTGTTCCCTGGAGCAGCACTATCACTATATCAAGGACAATTCCAAATCCTACGAACAATACGGCAAGAACACAAACGGTAAATGGGAGACTCAGACCAACGTGGACGCACTCACCGCCCTCCACGACGAGGATTGGGACATCGTCACCTTCCAGCCCGACCCCGACTACGGCCACGACAGCCGCTGCTATTGCCAGTGGGGTTGCAACAAGACCATCGACAGCGACTACGTCCACTTTAACGAGCTGGTGGATATGGTGAAAGCCAAACTCGCCGAGGGCGGCAACACCGACGTGAAATTCTACTATCATCTGACCTGGACCTGGAGAAAAGACTGCTACCTCTATAACTACACCCCCAACCACGACCAGCAGACCTTGTATCAAGCCTTTATCGACGCCACCAAGAAATACGTTGTGCCCAACAAGAATATTTTAGGCGTCATTCCCTGCAACACCACCATCCAAAACGCGCGCACCTCCTGGATGGGCGACACCTTCAATGCCGAAGGCAAAAACGACGGCTATCACCTCAACGATAAGGGTGATCTGGCGGCGGCGCTGACCTGGGTGAGCTATTTCACCGGCGTCAAAGCCTCCAAAATCTTTATGGACACCGATTACACCGATGCCGAATACGCCGCCATCGCAGAGGCGGTGGACAACGCCATCGCCAAGCCCGACGAAGTGACCCAGTCCAGCTACAAAACCAAGCCGTAAGGAGAATTGGCTATGAGAAAAACAATAGCTCTGTTACTGGCGCTGACCATGATGGTGTGTCTCGCCGCCTGCGGCGGTGATACGCCGGCAGAGGACGGCTCCTCTACCACCACGGCGCAGAATACCACCACCGCCACCGCAGGCGAGGGTACCACCACCGCCGCGGACGCGACCGATACCACCGCAGGAGATACCTCCGCCACAGGCGATACCACCACCACGGGTAAGGGCGACACTACCGCCAAGCCCACCACCGCCACCACGCATAAGACGGAGGAGGGCAAATCCTTCCGCCTACTGGCCATCGGCGACGATTTTGCCGTGGACGCCATGGAGAAGCACCTCTACGATATGCTTAAGGGCGCCGGCTACACCCAGATTCAACTGGGTATCCTCTATGCCGATCAGAGCACGGTGGACACCCACTACGATGCCGTGAAGAACAACAAGGCGGTGTATGAATTCCGCGTGAACACCAACGGCAAATGGCAGAAAACCGCCAAAGTGGCGCCCAAAACGGCATTCCTCTCCCACGAATGGGACTACGTGGTGCTGCAGCAGGCGGCCGCCGACTCCGGCGCGGACGGTGCCTTCGGCAACCTCGGCAAGCTTACCGCAGCCGTGCAGGAAAAATGCCCCAACGCCTCCCTCTATTGGCATATGACCTGGGCCTTCCAGCAGGGTAGCAAACCGGAGGGCTTTCAGCAATATTACAACAATCAGCACATGATGTTCCAGTCCATCGTCAGCACCACCCTGAAGCGCGTGATGCCCGATCCGAACGTGATGGGTCTGCTGCCCACGGGCACCGCCATCCAAAATCTGCGTACCTCCTCGCTAAAGGACACCCTGACCACCGACGGCCGCCGTCTGGTGGACACCTACGGCGATTACACCGCCGCCCTCACTTGGTTCTGTTGCCTAACCCAGTCGGCGCCTGCGGATACCGCCTACCGCCCCTCTTCCCTCTCCGCCCACTACGACGAGATCGTGGAGGCGGTGGAAAACGCCCTCTCCGTACCCAACCAAATCACCCCTGCCGCCAAGGGCGACGGCGTGGAGCGCTCCATCCGCATTTTGGCGGTGGGCAACAGCTTCTCCATTGACGCCATGACCCAACATCTGTACCAAGTGTTGCAGTCCGCAGGCTACGATCGGATTCACTTGGGTATCCTCTACGTGGGCGGCTGTTCGCTGGATATGCATTACAACTATCTCTCTGCCGACAGTGCCTCCTACGAGTATCTGGAGAATACCGACGGCAAATGGACCAACACGCAGAAATACAAGGCGTCCACCGCCTTTGCCCTCACCGACTGGGACTATGTTATCATCCAACAGGTGAGCGGTCAGTCGGGCCGCCCCGACACCTACGGCAAGCTGGATGCGCTGATCGACCTAATTCGGCCGCAGATTGGCAAGGCGAAGCTGTATTGGCAGATGACCTGGGCCTATCAGCAGGATTCCACCCACGGCGACTTCGCCCACTACGGCAAGAACCAAATGACCATGTATAACGCCATCGTGTCCACCGTCAAGGAGAAGATTGCAGACCATCCCCACATTGACGGTGTCATCCCCAGCGGCACGACGATCCAGAATCTGCGCACCTCTTCCCTGGGGGATACCCTCACCGCCGACGGCTATCATTTGGAGAATACCGTAGGCGATTACGCTGCCGCTCTGACCTGGTTTGTCACCCTGACGGGCAGCGATCCCTTCTCGATGTTCTACTACCCCGCCGGTACGGCAGAACATTTCTATGATATCGCCGCAGCGGTAGAAAACGCCGTGGCACATCCGTGGCAGGTGACCGCCGTCACCCAATCGTAAGGAGGAAATTGAAATGAAAAAGATTTTGTCTGTCCTGTTGGCGTTGACCCTGATGGTGGCGCTGTGCGCCTGCGGCGGCGATACGCCGGATACGGGTGACGACAACCGAAACACCACCACCACCGCCACCACCACGACCACCACCGAGGCGGAGGCCACCACCGGCACCGAGGCAGAGACCACCACCGCTACCGAAGCGGAGACCACCACCGCAACCACCGAGACGACGGCGCCTACCACCACCGCAACCAAGGCACCAACCACCACCAAGGCGCCCACCACCACGGAAAAGGTGACCACCACCACTACCGTGACCTACGCCCCCGTGCCTGAGTCCATCAGCATTTTGGCGGTGGGCAACAGCTTCTCCGTGGACGCTATGCGCCACCATCTGTATCCAATGCTGCGTGACGCCGGCTATCAGAACATACGCTTGGGTATCCTCTACATCGGCGGCGCTTCCATTGACACCCACTACGACAACCTCCGTCTGGACCGCGCCAAATACCAGTATCAGGAGACCACCAACGGCACCTGGAACTACACCGAGAACTATAAGGCGTCCACCGCCTTTGCCCTCACCGATTGGGATATCGTCACCGTCCAGCAGGTGAGCAGCGATTCCGGTCGCGGCCCCAGCTATGAGAATCTGGGCGCTCTGATGGATCTGCTCCTGCCCCAGATTGGCGACGCCAAGGTGTACTGGCATATGACCTGGGCCTATCAGCAGGATTCCACCCACAGCGGCTTTGCCAACTACAACAAGGACCAGAATCGTATGTATCGAGGTATCGTTGCCGCCACCAAGAACAAGATTGTGGATAACCCCGACTTTGTGGGTATCATCCCCAGCGGCACCTCTATCCAGAATCTGCGTACCTCCGGCCTGGGGGATACCCTCACCGCCGACGGCTACCATCTGAAGGATACCTACGGCGATTACACCGCCGCTCTGACTTGGTTCTGTATGTTTAGCGGCAGACCTGCCTCCTCCACGGGCTATCGTCCCGACACCATCTCCGATTATTTCGACGAGATCGCCCAGTCGGTGGACAATGCGCTGGCCACTCCCTTTGCCGTCACCGCTTGTAAGTAAGACAAAAAAAGAGCCGCTCTGCTGACACAGCAGAGCCCCTCTTTTTTATGTTTAAGTAAAATCAATCTCGTAGCAAACGCCGTGGGACCACAGCACGCCATCGGTCAATTGCAAGCGCAGAATGCAGGTGTTGGGGTCCTGCAGATCGGTGTGTCCATTATCCATCCACGCCGCAAACACCGCCCTCATTTTTTGGGCGATAGGGGCGTTTTCCGCCGCACCAAACCAACCCAAAGACGACCCTATGGCGTGTGCGGTAAACCATTCACCGCACACCGCCACCTGCGCATTTGCCTCGATTTGCTTCATCTTGGCGGAAAGACCGTAGGTGAGCACGTAAAAGGCACCATCCTCATAAAAGGCATCCACCTGCCGCACAGACGGAACGTTCTCCACTGCGGTAGCCAGCGCAATCAGGCTATCCTTGCCGAAGCGCTCGCGCAACAGCGCCTCCACTTCCTTAGATTTTTTCGCCACGGGAATTCCTCCTTTTACATAGTTGGGACGGTTACTTTCTCCAATATTTTTCGTCGAACGCGCGGACGGCGGCGATATAGCCCTCCTCGTCAGCAGGATAGCACAGGCCGTGGCCCGCACCGGGGGTGACGACCAGTTGCTTTTCCGAGGCGCAGGCGGCGAAATTCTCCCGACTCATCTCGCAGGGGACGAAATCGTCGGCGTCGCCGTGGAAGAAGATGACGGGCAAGGTGGCATTAGCCAGCGCACGGGGGCAGTCCGCCTCGTTGGGGTCAAAGCCGCCGTAAAGGAGCGCACCCAGCCGCACCAAGGGATACAGCAGGTCCGCGGGCAGACCCATACGGCGTATCACCTTTTTGATGATGGCAGGGGCGGTGGAGTAACCACAGTCCGCCAGCACGCCCACCACTTGGGGCGGCAAGGGCTTGCCTGCCGCCAACAGCACGGTGGTGGCTCCCATAGAAACGCCTGCCAACACGATGGGGCGGTGTGCGCCGAAACGAGCGGCCACCGCATTCACCCACACGGGGACGTCGGCGCTCTCCTTGACGCCGAAGGTGATGACGTGACCGTCGCTGTTGCCGCCGGCACGCTGGTCCACCAGCAGGGCGCTGTGCCCCACCGCATAGCAACGCTGCACCGCGCCGCACAGGTCTCGCTCTGCCAAGCCACGATAACCGTGAAAGAGAATCTCGATGGGCGAATCCGGCGTATGTTCGTAATATTTGCCCTTGAGGGTCAGTCCGTCCACCGAGGTGACGGTGAGTTCCTCGTAGGGCAGCTCGGCTACCTGCGCCATCCACTCTCGCATACGCGGATGGTAGGGCTCGTAGATTTTGCCCGGGGGCAGACGCTCCTCGTCGGTCTTGGGCGGCTTGCGCGTGGGGGAATAATAGGCCATACGAAAGCAAACATAGCTGCCGATGAGCAACAGGAGCGCCACTACCAGCAAAACGGACAGGACAATGGTCATAGGAACACCTCGAACGTTATTTTTCGCCTCCCTCGGGAAGGGAGCCAAAAAGACATATCTACTATACCCTTTTCCCCTACTTTTTTCAAGAAAAATTCGGCAAAACCGACTGGAAACGAAAAATTCTTGCTTTTTTATCTCTTTTCAGTTAGAATAAATGGCGACATCCCCGATTCACAATTAAGGAGAGAGATGCCAATGACCATCGACGTCAATTACAAAAACAAAAAGCGGTACAACACCGCGCGCTATCCCATCCGTCAGCCGAAGGTGATCACCTATCTCATCTGGCTGCTGTCCCGCATCATGCTCATCGGGAAAAAGTGGAAGGTTGAGAAGATCAACATGGAAGGCCTCAAGCCGCCCTATATGCTGCTGAGCAACCATATGTATTTCATCGATTTCGAGCTGGTGGCCATGGGCACCGGCGGTCATCGGGTCAACAACGTAATGAGTATCGACGGCTACTACCGCCGCCCCTGGCTCATCGAGCTCATCGGCGGTATCTGCACCCGTAAGTACACCATGGACCTACACCTGGTCAAATCTATCAACAAGGTGCTCAAGCGCGGCGACGTGCTGTCCATGTATCCCGAGGCACGCTATTCCCCCTGCGGTATTCTCAGCTTTATGCCCGACTCTCTGGGCAAACTGGTGAAGATGAATAAGGTGCCTGTGGTGGCGGGGGTACACCACGGCAACCACCTGCACTCTCCCTTCTGGAACTTCCGCAAAAAGCGCAAGGTGCCGCTGCACACCACCATGACCCAAATTCTCACCGCCGAGCAGATCAAGAGCATGTCGGTGGAGGAAATCAACGCCGCCCTGCGTGAGGCGCTGTGGTACGACGACTATCAATATCAGAAGGATAACGGTATCCTCATCACCGAGCCCTATCGTGCCGAGGGCCTGCACAAGGTGCTGTATCAGTGCCCTGCCTGCGGCAAGGAGCACGAGATGGCCTCCGAGGGCGCCGAACTCTTCTGCCGTGCCTGCGGCAAGCGCTGGCACCTGCGTGAGGACGGTCAGCTGGAGGCTCTGTCCGGCGAGACGGAGTTTTCCCACGTGCCCGACTGGTTTATGTGGGAGCGCGCTCAGGTGGAGCAGCAGATTGAAAACGGCACCTACTCCTTCGAGGACGAGGTGGAGGTGTACTCCCTGCCCCGTTGCTGGAAATTTGAGGAGTTGGGCAAGGCGAAACTGCGCCATTCCATCGAAGAGGGCTGGATTTTGGAGGGTCACTACAACGGCGAGGACTATCGTATCCACCGCCGTCCCAACCAAACCAACGCCCTGCACATCGAATACGACTACTGCTATATCCGACCCGAGGATTGCGTGGACATCTCCACCGAAAACGACTCTTTCTACTGCTATCCCGTCCACCGCACCGACGTGGTGACCAAACTGGCCTTTGCCACCGAGATTCTCTACGAGCGCTCCAAAGCGAAAGTCGCAAAATAAGTAAAACAGCCGCTATCCTGCGATAGCGGCTGTTTTTTCATTCGTCAGGCCTTCTTGCGGAAAGACATACAGTCGGTGCACTGATCCTTTTTAGGATTGCACTCGTGGGTGCCGATTTGCACGCTGTCCAGACTGCAATAATCCTCACAGCTGCAATGATTCTGGCAGGAGGTCACGGTGCAATGAATGCTACGATTGGCTTTTTCCATAACGATTCTCCTTTCGACGAATTGACCGAAGCGGTCAAGGGTAGTATGCCCCTTATGCGCCGCATAATTCCGTCAGCGTGCCGAAGGTATAGCCCATTTCTTTCCACGCAAGGATGACCTCCTCCAGCACCGCCGCATTGGTGGCGGAGGTGGAGTGAAGCAGCACGATAGCGCCGTTGTGAATCCGCCCCGTGAGTTTCTCCAGCGCCTGCTCACGGGTTGGCTGGGCGTCCGTCTGCCAGTCTACGTAGGCGAGACTCCAGAAAAAGGTGGCGTACCCTGCCGCCGCCGCCATTTTTAGGTTCGGCTCGCTGTATTTGCCCTGCGGCGGACGATAGTAGCGTGGCATTTCCTGCCCCGTGATCTGCCGATAGGTCTCCTCTACACGGGAGAGTTCGTGCAAAAAGGCCGTCTCCCCTGCGATGGCGGACATATCGGGGTGGGAATAGGTGTGGTTGGCCACGATGTGCCCCTCCGCCACCATCCGCCGCACCAAATCCGAGGCGCTCTCTAAGTAATGCCCCACCACGAAGAAGGCGGCAGGCACCTGCTGTTCTTTCAGGGTGTCCAGTATGGCGGCGGTATAGCCGTTTTCGTAGCCTGCGTCAAAGGTGAGGTACAGCCGCTTTTGGGTGGTGTCGCCCACGTAATAGGCGTTGTGGGCCGCCAAGTCGGCGGCGGTGGCGTTGCCCACAGGCGGTGCGCCCTGCTGCTGAAAACTCAGCCCCCAATTACCTGCCGCCGTGGTGACGGCGGCAGAGGGTGACTCCGCCAGCGAGAGGCCTGCCACACCGAGGGCGATGACGGCCAGCACCGCCACGGCGGTGAGGATTTGCCGTCGGGTAAAAATAAAAAACATACACATCACTCCCTTGTGGGAGTATATGATGGGAGAATGAGGAATTAGAAATGAGAAATGAGTAATGAGGAATTACCCATTCCTCAGTTTGCCGTCTTCCATCACCACACGGCGGGGACAGGCCGCGCCGATGGCAGGGTCGTGAGTGATCATCACCACCGTGTGCCCCTGCTCGTGGAGTTTTTTCAGCAGGGCGAGAATCTCTCGCCCTGCGGAGGAATCCAAATTACCCGTGGGCTCGTCCGCCAAGAGGACGGGCGGTTGCCCTGCGATGGCACGGGCAATGGCCACACGCTGCTGCTGACCGCCCGACAACTGGGCAGGGCGATGGTGCATACGCGCGGATAGCCCCACCTGCGCCAAACTCTCCTGCGCCATACGGCGACGCACACGGTCGGGCACGCCCCGATACAGCAGGGGCAGTGCCACGTTTTCCAGCGCCGTCAGACCGGGGAGCAGATGAAACCCCTGAAAGACGAAACCCACCATCTGCCCACGGACGCGGGATAGCTGTCCTTCGGTCATCCCCTCCACCGCCTGCCCTGCCAGACGATAGGTGCCGCCGTCGGGGACGTCCAAACAGCCCAGCAGATTCATCAGGGTGGATTTGCCCGACCCCGACGGGCCTAAAATGGCCACCATCTCGCCCTGCGCCACGGTAAAATCCACGCCGTCTAAGGCGTGAACACACCCTGTTCCAACGGTGTATTCCTTGCGAATGTTTTGCATTTCAATCACGTTTTTCACCGATTCACACCACCATTCTATCACCATCATTGTGCGCTGTGGAGCAGAAAATACACCACGCAAAAAGTGGGAAAAGCAGGCACGATTTGACTTTTTGCGCCAAATATGATAAAATGAATCCGTTATTTTGAAAAAACCTATCCATCCTGTTAAAAGGAGCGATTGATATGCGCAAATATACGGCATTTTTGTGTGCGCTGTTGCTGACTGTCGGCCTCTGTGCCTGCGGCAAGGATACGGCGCCTGCCGAGGATACCGCCACCACCACGTCCAATACCACCACGACCACCACCGAGGAGCCTGCCAAAGCACCCCTCAACCTCACCTATGCCGGCCGTTTCTCCGACGGCGTGGCCTTCGTGCGGTATCGTGACGCCGAGGACGTGGAAAAAGCCGCCGCCATCAATACGGCAGGCGATATTCTCTTTGATCTGCCCGAGGATATGCCCTTAGAGGGCGAGGGATACAAAAACGGTATCCGTGTGGTAGGCGACGTCATCTATGATAAGACCGGTGCCATCATCGCCAGCCCCGACATCAGCGGCTACGACAGCCTGCTGACCGGCAACTGCAACGGCTACGTGCTGGCAAAAAAGGTGTCGCCCCTCACCCTGCCTGCCCCTGCCCCTGAGGCGGTAACCACCACCACAGCGGCGGACACCACCGCAACCAAGGCGGAGACCGGCGCCACCGACGTACCTGCGGTGGATATCCCCGTGACCAATGCGGTGACCCTCTCCATCGGCGTGCTGAACAACAAGGGCGAGTGGGAGCACCCTCTCGCCGCCGACCATCCCATTGCGGTGGCGATTACCAACGCCGCCCAGCCTGCGGAGAATTTTACCCTCATCACCGATGACGTGTTGCAGGTATACGTGGATACGGCGGCCGTGCCGCAATACTACCACTTCTCCACCAACACTCTGACGCCCGACTACGTCCACTATCAGTCCTTTAACTATCAAGACGAGGACACGGGCATCTATCAAGTAGCGGCGGACGGCACCAAAAAAATGGTGATTAAAGACGTGGTCAGCGACTATTCCTTCAAGGACGTGTTTATCGGCCGCACCATCCAGTATCCTGCAGAGGACGCCGAGGACCAAGAGCCGAAAACCATCATCAAACTGTACGATTACACAGGCAAGGCACTGGCCGACCTGACCGCCTATCCCACCGACGGCAAATATTTCTTCATCGCCGACCGTCTGCTGATCCAGACCGACGACGGCGTGGGCAACCGCTCTCTCGTATTGCTGGGTAAGGACGGCAAGGAGATTATCGACCCTGTGCCGCTGAATCTCCGTGACGTGGTGTATGCCCCCAACGAGGCCGGCTTTGTGGTGGAGAGCCACTCCGCCGAGGGCGTGATAACCTATCGCCACTACGATTACATCGGTAACGCCACCGACTATACCAACGTGGCGGCCTTCACCGGTTTTGCCGAGGGTTTGGCGGCGGTGACACTCACCGACGGCACCCTGTGCTACATCAACCATATGGCGGAAATTGTCATTCGATAAAAGCAAAAGAAAAGAGCCGAGGCTGTTGCCTCGGCTCTTTTTTTATTTGTATTTGTATTTCACGAAAGGAATCAGCGACATCCACAGACGGCGGCGGCGCTTGAGATAGTGCTGCTTTTCACGCTCGCTGCGGGCGTTTTTGATATAGCGATTGACCTTGTGCAATTCACGCTGAAACTTGGGCAGCCACACGGCCAGTGCCACAAACAGCACGACCGCCAGCGCACAGGCACCGATGACCATAATCACGATAAAAGTCTGGTCGTTAATCAGCGGACCCATATCCTCGGTCTCATAAAACAGTTGATCCATTTATGGTCACCTCCCTTTCTATGTCAATTGCAGGTATTGTAGCATACATTTTCTATAAATACAAGCCTAAAAGCGAAAATCGTTGGTTTTGCACAAAAAAGCAAGCCGCAGGAGTGGTTTCCTGCGGCTCTTTTGTTAGCGATTATTGAACTCTTTGAGGCCTCGGGCGGCTTCACGGCGCATATCGCGGCGCGCGGCGTCCTCGCGCTTATCGTACAGCTTTTTGCCTCGACAGAGGCCCACCTGCACTTTCACACGGCTACCCTTGAAGTAGAGCGAAAGAGGAATCAGGGAATAGCCCTCCTGCTTAACGATACCGTAGAGACGCATAATCTCCCGCTTATGCATCAGCAGGCGGCGCACACGCAAGGGGTCACGATTGAATATGTTGCCCTGCTCGTAGGGGCTGATGTGCATACCGTTGACAAACAATTCGCCTGCCACCACGGAGCACCACGCATCCTTTAGATTAACGCCGCCGGCACGCAGCGCCTTCACCTCGGTGCCGCACAGCTCGATACCTGCCTCAAAGGACTCCTCCACGAAATAATCGTGGAACGCCTTGCGGTTTTCGGCAATGGTTTTGTTGCCATTTTTCTTTTGTTCGGCCATAGCGGCACCTCCTTTCATAATTAGTAATGAGTAATGAGTAATGAGTAATTAAGGAGTGCCGCTTTGCGGCACAAATTATAAATTGTCGGCGAAGCCGACACCGACATTCCTCATTTCTCATTTCTCATTTCTCATTTCTCATTATTACAGCTCGCTTCTGCCCACCAACGAGCGGGATAGGGTGATCTCGTCCGCATACTCCAAATCGCCGCCCACGGGGATACCGTAGGCAAGGCGGGTGACCTTGATATGCAACGGCTTGAGCAAGCGAGAGAGATAGAGTGCGGTGTAATCGCCCTCTACGGTGGGATTGGTGGCCATAATGACCTCCGTCACCGTCTCATCCGCCAGACGAGCCAACAGTTCCTTCACCCGCAACTGGTCAGGGCCACGACCGTCCATAGGCGAAATGGTGCCGTGGAGGACGTGGTAGAGGCCGCTGTACTCTCCTGTGCGCTCGATGGCGGCCACGTCCCGCGGATCCTCCACCACGCAGATGGTGGTGCGGTCACGGCGGTCATCCTCACACAGAGGGCAGGTGGCGCTGTCGGTGAGATTGCAACAGACAGGGCACTCGTGAATCTTATCCCGTGCGTCGGTCAGCGCCTCCATAAAGGCCTTGGCGTCCTTCTCGGGCATATACAGCAGATGGAAAGCCAGTCGGGCGGCGGACTTGCGTCCGATACCGGGCAGGCGCTCCAGCTGTTCGGTGAGCCGCTCAAGCGGCACGATAGAATAGCTCATATCAGAACATCCCCGGGAGATTCATACCACCGGTGACGGCGCCCATTTTCTCCTCGGCGTCCTTGGCGGCGTTGCGGTGTGCTTCATTAATGGCGGCCATCACCAAATCCGCCAACATCTCGGCGTCGTCGGGGTCCACCACGTCGGGGCTGATGGTCAGGGCGGTGAGCATATGCTTGCCGTTGACGGTGGCACTCACGGCACCGCCGCCGGCAGAGGCGGAATACTCCGTCTCCTCCAACTCAGCCTGCACGCGCTGGGCGTCCTCCTGCATCTTCTGCGCCTGGCGCAGCATAGCCTGCATATTACCCGGGCCGCCGCCCATACCTCTGGGGATGTTTGCTTTCATATCGATTCCTCCATATCACTGGTATATTGTATAACGAAAGGTGCGCATTTTTTCGCACCGTCGGGGATTACTCGTTTTCGCTGACGTCGATGCCTGCGCCGCGACCGGCGGTGAGCAACTGTGCCAAGGGATCAAACTCCTTGGGCTTCTCCTGCTGCTTTTGGCGCAGGGCCATGGGATAGACCTGACCCGTCACCTGACGCACTGCCTCTTGCAACTGCTGTTTGTTGCCGCCCTCTTTGAGCAGCTGTGCCAGCAGAGGATTTTCCAGACAGATGATCAAGCCGCCGTTTTTCAGCAGGGCGGTGGTGCCGTCCAGCAGACCAAACAGGGGCGGACAACTCTTGCGCAGGATGTCCAACACCTCTGCCCAACCGTCAAAGGGCACCTCGCCAGCAGGAGCAGGAATGGGTGCGGCGGCAGGAGCAGGGATAGCAGGCGTCACGTCGGTCGCCTCGACAGGAGGTGCCTCGGTGGGCACCGGGATTTCCTGCGGCTCAACCGCAGGGGTGGCAGCAGGGGCGGCAGCCGCAGGCTGTGCCACGGGAGCAGGGGCGACAACGGGTGCGGCAGGCACGCCGTTCTTCATAGCGGTTTCCAGCACCTCAATGCGGTGCAGCAGCGCCGCCTTGGTATCGTCCAGACGAGGGTCGCACAGGCGCAGTACCGCCATCTCCATCTCCACACGGCGGGAAACGCCGCCACGCAGGCGGTCGAGGGTGCCCTGCAGCACCTCCATCATATGCAGGATGGTGGGCAGACCCAGTTTCTGTGCCTGGGCACGCATACTGCGGATTTCCTCAGGGGTAGCGATGACCAGCTCGCCCACCTCGGTGACGCTGTTCAGCACCATCAGGTTGCGCAGATAGGTCACCCACTCGGCGCAGAGGCGCTCCATATCCTTGGCGGAGCGATAGAGTTGGTCCACCAGCGCCAGCGCCGCAGGGGCGTCCTGCGCCGCCACGCAATCGGAGAGGCGAGCCAGCGTATCCTGACCGGCCATACCCGTCACGGCGGTGACGGTGTCCATATCGATATGCTGTGCCACGGAAGCGCACTGGTCGAGGAGCGACAGGCCGTCGCGTAGAGCACCGTCCGCCAGACGAGCCAGCAGCATCGCCGCGTCGGCGGTGATGGTCAGCCCCTCCTCGGTGGCCACGTAGGTGATACGCGCCGCAATCTCCTCGGGGCGGATACGACCGAAATCGAACCGCTGGCAACGGGAGAGGATGGTGGCAGGCAGTTTATGCACCTCGGTGGTGGCGAGGATGAAAATCACGTGGGCAGGAGGCTCTTCCAGCGTCTTGAGCAGGGCGTTGAATGCACCTGCGGACAACATATGCACCTCGTCGATGATGTACACGCGATAGGTGCCGCTGACGGGGGTAAATGCCACCTCGTCACGCAGGTCACGGATGGAATCCACGCCGTTATTGGAGGCGGCGTCAATCTCGGTGACGTCCAGAATGGTGCCGTCGTCAATACCGCGGCAGATGGCGCACTCGTTGCAGGGGTCGCCGTCCACGGGGTGCTGGCAATTCACCGCCTTGGCCAAAATCTTGGCGCAGGTGGTCTTGCCCGTACCACGACAACCTGTAAACAGGTAGGCGTGGGACAGACGGCCCGTCTTTAATTCGTTTTTGAGGGCGGCGGTCACCGTCTCCTGTCCGCTGACGTCGGAGAAGGTGCGGGGACGCCATTTGCGATAGAGCGCTTGATACATACGCTCATCTCCTTTCGGGAGTGAATAAGGCTTCCCCTCGAGGGGAAGGCTGGATTAGTAAATCGCAATCCTTGGTTACAAAAACAAAACCGTACTCTCTCGGGCATACGGACAGGAGGGTTGACTGCGGCACACGGACATCAACCGCTTAATGCTGCTCGGTTCCCCGCCTGACATGGTTCACGGTGCACCGTCGCACAGGACCCGCCTGCCCGTATGCCCCAAAGGGTACGGCTTTACGTATCAAATATAGTATACTATAAAGAATAGAATAAATCAACAGATTTTTGCGAAAAAGCAGAGGAAAAAGCCGCCCCATCCTCTCGGATAGGGCGGCTGTACCGTTTCTATTAGGGCTCGGTGGTGTAGCTGGACTTGGTGATGCTCATGGGCTTCTTGATGGCGTTGTCCACAGCCTCGGCAAAGGCGGCGTACTGGGCATCGCTGTACTTGGTGGGAATCTTGAACTCGGTGGCAGACTTACCGGTGAAGAAAGCAACCCAAGTCATAGCGGCGACCAAGTCACCCTTATCATTCAGGTGATAACCGTCCGCCTTGGGGTCGTAGTTGCCGGGCTCGTTGAAGGTGTCGCCCATCCAAGAGGTGCGCACGTTCTGGATAGAGGTGATGCAGGGAATGTACTGCTTCTCGATGTAAGGAACTTTCATCACGTGGGTGCTGGTAGCCTTGATGAAATCCCAATACATGGTGTTCTGATCGTAGTTGGAGTAGGAGAAGCTCCACAGCTTACAATCGGAGGCGAAGGCCCAGGTCAGGTGCCAGTAGAACTTCACGTCTTTGTTGCCGTGGTTGGACAGACGGCTCTTAACGATACCAACCAAGCTCTCAAAGTGGACGTAGTCGTTCTCGGGGGCGGAGATACAGCCCCAATCGCAGGTGGACTGCATCGTACCCTTACCATAGTCGGGAGAGGGCTGGAAGGTGACGATGTCCCAATCCTCATCGTACAGAGCATCGGTAGCCTTGGCTCTGCCATTTTCGTACCAGGTGCCGTCCACGCACTTGTTGTAGTGCTCGTAGGAGACGGAATCGTCCTTCACGTAGTGGTACTGACGCTCCAGCGAGGCGCCGGGATAGTACAGATAGCCAAAGGTGGCGTTGTAGCCGGCGGCCTTGAACAGGTCGGCCATGTAGGTGTCCATAGCGTCACGGGAGAAGGAGTGGCCGATGGACAAAATCTTGATGGTGGGGCGGTTGTCCTCCACCTTCGTGGTGGTAGTCGTGGTAGGAGCTTTGGTCGTGGTGGTGGGTTTCTTAGTGGTGGTGGGCGCCTTGGTGGGTTCGGAAACCACACCGGTGGTGGGTGCCTTGGTGCCCTCGGTGGGGGCGACGGTGGTATCATCCACAACGCCCTCGGTGGTGGTGCCCTCAGCAGGGGCGGTAGTGGTGTCGTCCACCACACCCTCGGTGGTGGTAGTCGTGCCCTCGGTGGTGGTCGTGCTGGTGTCTGCGGTATCGTTGTCATCGGCGGGCTTGTTACCGCCGCAGGCGGCCAAAGACAGCACCAGAATCACAGCCATAGAAAAAGCCAACAGTTTTTTCATCGATAATTCCTCCTTAACGTTTAATCCCAAGATAATTCGCCATCGTTGAAGATGTTTTCGTCCTCATCGTCGACGACAAAAGTCCCTCGCGTAGTGGTCGTGCCCTCAGCGGTGGTCGTGGTAGTCGTCGCAGACTCAGCCGTGGTGGTGGTAGTTTGCGCCACGTCACTGTCGGCGGGCTTGTTGTCGCCACAGGCACACAGAGCAAGAGCCAGCAACAAAGCAAGCAACAGGGTAACAACTTTTTTCATCATAATCCCTCGCTTACCATTCGCTGAACATACCGTCGTTAAACTGGTTCTCGCCATCCAGATTGCCACCCATCGCATTGGTGGTGGTAGTGGTAGTCTGGGTCTGATCCTCGTCGGCAGGCTTATCGCCGCCGCAGGCACACAGAGCAAGGGCCAGCAACAGAGCGGTAGCCAGACACAGAATACGTTTAAACAGATTCATATAAACATCTCCTTTTTCATATATAATCGCTCTATATATCATAGTAAAAGATACGAAAATTGTCAAGGGAAAGACAAAAATACGCCCCATCTCGAAGAGGTGGGGCGTCCATGTGTTAATTCTTCGAATCGAAAATGCGGCGATATCCCGTTTCTTTTATCGAGGCTTCCACCTTATCCTGCGCCAGCACCACAGCAGTCTGCGCCATAGCCTCAAACACGCTCGTCTCCATCGTTGCCAAGCGGTCAATCGCCTCGGCAAAAGCGTTGGGCGTTTCCAAAGGCAATACGAAACCGGCACCACGGTCCGCAATGATCTGCCACGGCGTGCGATTGCTGATGACGGGAACACACCCTGCCGACAGCGCCTCAAAAATCACGTGACCGTAGTTCTCACCCAACGTGGGGAACAAAAATACATCGTGTTGTTGAAAGGTTGCAGGCACATCGTCGGTATGTACCAATCCCTTATACTCCCACGTGATATGGGAAGGTAACTGCGCCAACAAATCCTGACAGTTCTGCCAATAGGTCGTATCCTCCGCCGGACCGTAGATAGACAAATGGACGGGGCTCTGCACCTGCTGCAACATCTCGATGGCGCCGCTGAGATTTTTCATCGCGCAAATACGGGAGAGAAAAATCACCCGCAACGGCAGTTCTGCACGACGCATCTCCGTGCGACCTAAGATGGTGACACGGGGCAGGTCCTCAGCCACCACGCAATGAGGCTGACCCTTGATATGTTTCTTTAAGTCTGCCTCCTCTTGTGACGAGGTGACCGACCACAGTACTTTCTTAAAAAGACCGAACGCCTGAAACAGGCCGATAAACACTTTTTTCTTAAAGGCTTTCTGCGCAATCGCTCCTGCGGAAAAATTTCCCATAGGGGCAACCACCAATTGTTTCCCGTGGAGCAGGCCCAACTTGTTGAGCAACAAAGCGGTATAGCCGTATTTATCGTAAAAGCCGCAGGAATACACCACGTCAACGTCCTTGACCAAGCGGCGGATCAGCGAGGCAAAAAAACGCTTCGCATACCAAACTTTGGCCTTGCCCACAACGTTCCACTCATCGTAGCGAATACCATCATAGGGGCTCTCGTCCCCTTTATCTCTGTCCAGCGTAAGGATACGAAAATCGTACTCATCCCCCAACGCCTCCGCGACGTTTGACCACGTGCGAACAGGGCCACCGTCTTTAAATCCGGGAAGATAATGCCCGATTAAAACTAAAATCTTTCTCATCTGTCTTCTCCCTGCGCTTTTTCCTGCTCATACAGTTTCGCGTCAATGATGAAACGATACCAATAGGCCTGCAAATAATAGAAAATCTTGCCCTCGGTGCCATCCAAAAAGCCCAACTGCAGATAGTAGCGATACCAATAATAGAAGCGAGCGCGCCAGAACAAGGGCAGACGATAGTAAAAACCACGCTTTTTCTTTTGTTGGGTGCTCAGGTCGCCGCCCAAGGTATCGTCGGCGGCGTCGATCATCTGCATTTCACGACCGCTGTACCAGACGTGCTTGTTCAGCCAGGCATCCAGCCCTTTGTAATCGTAGTGAATCAGGCTGTGGTTGAGCTGCTGCACCGCACCCTCCACCACCGTATGCTCGTCCATCGGCTTGTTTTCCACACGACCTTTGCCAAAACGGAACAAGCGGAGAATCACCAGCTTACGGGTGCCGCCGAAACGCAGGCGCTTATTCATAAAGTAAATATGGATGCGCATGGTGTATCCGTCGATATTCTCCGATGCAGGGGAATGCAGGGCCTCGTAGATCTCCTCGGCCAACTCCTCCGTAACACGCTCGTCAGCGTCCAAGCGGAACACCCACTCGGTGGTGATATTGCAGTTTTCCAAACCCCAGTTGAACTGGCCGGCGTAGCTGGACCAAGGATGATAATACACCTCGGCGCCGTTGGCCTCAGCCAAAGCCACCGTATCGTCGGTGCTGCCGCTATCCACCACCACGATGCGCTTGGCAATCAGCTTGGCGGACTGAATGCATTTTTCAATATTTTTCGCTTCGTTTTTGGTCAGGATAATAAACGTAATGTCAGATGTATACTTGTGCTCCATCTTTAAACACTCCCACACATATAGTGTATAAGTAAAATACCATACCGATTATAGCGAATATCGGTAAAAAATGCAACAACTTAATAACAAAAACGAAAAAAGGCCGCTCCCATCGGAGCGGTCTTTTCATTTCGTGAGAACGAATTAGCCGTTGGCCTTCTTAGCGAGGGCAGACTTCTTACGGGCAGCAGCATTTCTGTGCAGCAGGCCACGAGCAACAGCCTGGTCGATCTTCTTCTGAGCGGCACGGACAGCCTCGGTGGTGTTCTCACCGGACTCGATGGCAGCGTTGGCCTTCTTGATCTCAGTTCTCAGAGCAGAGCGGGAAGCCTTGTTACGAGCAGTCTTAACAGCAATAACCTTCACGCGCTTCTTAGCGGATTTAATGTTGGGCATGGTCGCACCTCCTATCGATAATAGTAATCACGCACCTGATATATTAACACCATTAGAAAAAAATTGCAACAACTTTTTGAAAAATCCTTCATTTTTTCCGTATTTACCTACTTTTCGGGGGAAAATAAGGTGAAAAGGAGACGATTTGTATGAATTTTCGCACAGATTTGGCGGTGGAGGCGGCAGTAGATTGCCCTCTCGGCGAAGAGGACGTGGTGCAACAGACCGAACAATGCGGACGGCTGACCATTCACCGCACACGGGTTTTGACCCCTCGGGGCGAGGCGGCGGTGGGCAAGCCCAAGGGGCGGTATATCACCGCCTGCCTGCCCACCCTGACGGATGACGAGCGGGATTTGAGCGACTACGCCGCCCACATCGGCAAGGAATTGGCGGCGATGTTGCCGCCCGAGGGGACGGTGCTGGTGGTGGGGCTGGGCAACCGCACGGTGACCCCCGACGCCCTCGGCCCTGCCACGGCGGATTTGGTGCTGGCCACACGACACATCGGCGGCGAATTCGCCCGCGCGGCAGGGCTTACCGACCTGCGCCCCACGGCGGTGGTGACGCCCGGCGTGCTGGGGCAGACGGGGACAGAGAGCAGCGAAACCGTGCGCGGCGTGTGCCGTGAGATTCACCCCGGGGCGGTGATTGTGGTGGACGCGCTGGCGGCAGGCGAGGCACAGCGGCTGGGGCGCACGGTGCAACTATGCGACAGCGGTATCGCCCCCGGCAGTGGCGTGGGCAACGACCGCCGACCGCTCAACCGCGAGGTGCTGGGTGTGCCGGTCATCGCCATGGGCAT
>JAZPZT010000116.1:0-24952 GCA_045544815.1 Acutalibacteraceae bacterium
GTTTTTTTTTGTTTTTGATAAAAGGACACCCCTCCGGAGACGATTTGCGGCGAAGGCTTTGTTCATATATTATTGATAAGGAAGAGAGATTGTATATACACAAGAGAACTGTCCCTCGTATTTTGAATCTAACCTCCCTTCTATTATTCTGGTATGTCTACTGATATGTCACCGCCCAGAAATACCAATCGAATTCTATAGCCTTCGTGTTTTGCCAATTCATCGATTTCGTCAGCAGTCAATTCCATAAAAAAAGCATGGTTGGGATCAAGAGCGAAAAGCGGATAAAATTTTGTATCTGTGCTAAGAGGAATCGGTGTCTGATTGCTCCACTCATGAAAAGCATTTAATTGCTCATCTATAAACAGCGAGAAATACTCATTTTTCAGTTCTTCTAATCTTTTGCTGTATTGCCGTGCAATATCCTTGAACACACTTTGTTTATTAAGCACATCCTCGGTCCAACCATACTGTTCTTTGGCGTCTATAAACTCTTGGTATGCGATTTCTCTTTCTTCAGCGAGTTGCAACAGTTCAGCGTTATTGTAGGGTAAATTGTTAATATACTCTCCTTGCTCGTTGGTTACGAGGACTTCTACAATGACCGAATACAGAACATCTACACCACTATATGCTTTCATTTTTTCTTGTAGTGCAGGTGAGATTCTAGGGTACTCTTTAAGTGGCATTTCAGAAAGGCCTAGATCATACGTGTCGGGTTCATCGGCGGTGATTACGATTTTCTGTGGCACGGTAGGTGTGGTGGTGGGTTGCGGTTTACTCTGAGTGGGTATGATTGTGGGAAGCGTAGTGGGGATAGTATGCGTTACGGTGGGGCGAGTCTGAGTGACAGTCGGCTCGGTCTGGGACGGTGCAGAAGCCGATGTGGCGGTAGTTGTGGGAATGACGATACCGCCATCGGTGGTGGTAATAACGGGAGCAGGCGTCGCAGTGGTATTGCTTGTGGCGGAGGTGGTATCTCCCATCGTCACCGGCGGTTGCTCCGTCGCAGACGGCAACTTCCACAGGATGACACCCACCAGCGCCACCACGCACAGAGAGACGGCGGCACCGGACAGTATTCGATTTCTCTTTCTCCGCGCCGCCATATACTGTTTGCGGCGCTCTAACAAACTATGGACCATTTCATCACAGGTCTTCATAGACAAATCCCTCCTTTTCCAGTATGGATTTCAGCGATTGTTTTGCACGATAGAGGAGATTGCGCACCTGCCGCTCGTTCTTGTGCATTACAGCGGCAATCTCTTTGTTGGAGAAGCCCTCAAAGAAGCTCAGCCACAACACCTGACGATAATCGTCAGGCAACTGCGCCAACGCCCGATTCAGCTCTAATTTCTGCTCCTCTAGCAGATAGATCTGCTCCAGGCTCTCCACGGCGGCAATGGAATTCTCCTCCCCATCCAACGGAATCTGCCGCAACTTGGAGCGGTGGCGGATGTAATCCACCGCCACGTTGCGCCCAATGGCATAGAGGAAGGATTTGAAGGAGCTGTTACCGCAGAAACGAGGTTTTTTCGTAATAAGACGGAAGAAAGTATCCTCCGCCAGCTCCTCGGCAACAAAAACGTTATGTACGTAACCGTTTAGGTACAGAATCAGTCCGTCTTTATAGGCTCCTACAATTTCCGCTATGGCATTGTCGTCGCCATCCAGAAAACGGCGGTAGCTACTGGCACCGTTATCCATCGGCAACCTCCTCTCCGAAAGGGTTTCCTCTGCCCTTTCATCTATTAGTCGTGCAAAACGGGAAAAAGTCTCACTGAAACATAGAAAAAGGGAGCACTCGGTTTGAGTGCTCCCTTTTTCGTTTCTGTGTTCACTCTAAACACACGCCGATTTCAGCCATTTTCTGCTCGTGCTCTTCCAGCGTGACGGAATAGTGATTGTCGTAATCCTTTCCGTAGAAGAAATAGTAATACGGCGATTCCGTCGGCTCTAATGCGGCACGAATGGCCTGCAAACCGGGGCAGCATATGGGGCCGGCAGGCAAACCAATGCGCTTGCCACAGGTGTTGTAGAGCGGTGCGTACTTGCTTTGATTGCTCACCAGCGGATTGTCCGTGATGTATTGATTCACGTAATCACGGGTCGGGTCGGCGTTGAGATACAAAAACTCCTTGCGATTATTCAGGCGGTTATGAAACACGGAAGAAACCAACTTCATATGCTTCTCGCTGCGTGCCTCGCGCTCAATAATCGAAGCCAAAATCAGCGTTTCATCCGAAACGTCCCCGACCTTGTTTCTGAAATTATTGAGCATTTTTATCAGCACGTTACGAGGATTATCGTTAATATAAAAGCGATAGGTATCGGGAAACAAATATCCCTCCATACGGAAACAGCGTTCCTCACTGATGGGAATGGAGAAGGATTGTGGCGTATAGGTTTGGCACTCGTTATAGAAATCCTCGGCGGTGCATACACCCTTTTGCTCCAACAGCCGCGCAATCTGCATAAAAGAATATCCCTCGGGGATGGTGACCGTCACCTCGCGCACCGCGGTGGTCGTTGTCGTGGGTGCCATAGTGGTTGTGGTGGCAGTCGTTTTGAGCGTCGTAGCAGAGGTGGCGCGTGTCGTGGTGGTCGTGGTTGTGGTCATGGTTGTGGTTGTAGTTGTAGTAGTTGTCGTGGTGGTCTCGCTCATAGAAGTAGTGGTGGTAGTCACCGCCGTCGTCTCGGGAGCAGGTGTCGGTTGCTCAGTGCCGCAACCTACCAAACATAACACCATCACACAACAAAGAAATAGGCAAAAACGTTTCATAGTATCTCCTTATTTCGTGCCAGTCGAGCCAAAGCCGCCGTCGCCGCGGAGGGTGCCGGTGAGGCTGTCCGCCTGCTGGTAGGCGGCGGTGAGATAAGGCACCAGCACCAACTGCGCCACACGCTCGCCGTGATCGATGGTGCGTGCTTCGCCGCTGTGGTTGTGGAGCGCCACCATCACCTCGCCGCGATAATCGGCGTCGATGACACCCACCTTATTGGCAGGGGCAAGACCCTGCTTGGTGGCCAGGCCACTGCGGGCGCAAACAAGGCCAACGAAGCCCTCGGGAATCTCCACCGCCAGGCCGGTATGCACCAAGACGGTCTCCCCCGCACCGATGGTGAGAGGGGCGTCGGTGACGGCGTAAAGGTCGGCCCCTGCCGCCGCGGAAGAGCCGTAAGCAGGAGCAACGGCTCGGCTATCCAATTTTTGAAAACGCACCTGTAAAGTCATGGGAATCACTCCGTTTGTTGAATTCTTTATCATCCTACCATAAATGTCAAAGTTTGTCTATCCTATTTTGATAATACGCAAAAGGGACCCGCCCTGCACGCAGGGCGGGTCCCCTTATGTGTGAAGCAATGTGACCTTTCGTATATAGAGGCTTATGCTACGTCTTCTACTGTCTCCGCAGCAAAAACCCACTCAGTCAACTCGGCATCGTCACCATAGATGGCATCTAAGAATTGATTATAAGTGTAAGGACAGTTTTTGTAATGGGACAACGCCGGTTTATCCAAATCTCCATCCCATTCCTTATGGGTCGTCCAACCGGCCAACCGCGGGAAATCTTCACGAGGAATATTCAGCAATTGCACAAAAGCAATGATATTTCGATCTTCTCGGGAAGCATACTGATCTTTTGCTTTAATCCAGGTGTCAAAATGCTCATCCGTCCAGTTTCCGGTAATAGCATGATAAAAAAACTGATGAATCTCGCAGCTGTCCAAATCCCCTCCGGTACCGCCATCCTCGGTAGATGTAGTGGTCGATATCTCGGTAGATTCAGTAGCGGTCGTAGTTGTTGTGGCAGGTACTTCGCCGGCAGTCGTGGCGGTGATACTGTTGATAGTCGACACAGTTGTGGTGATCAAGGCCTTCGAACCATCATCCTCCTGCGATGTTTGCTGACAGGCGGGCAGCGCAAAAATCAAGATAAAGCATATACATATGATCCATATTTTCTTCATAACTTCTCCTCCTTACGTACTCATAAAATATTAAGTGGCATATTTAACATTACTTGCCGACAAACCATACACAAATTGAATTTGCGGATAAAAAGCCTCTGGATCAATGGCACTATTTAGATCTTTGCGAATTTTGGAGCCACTGGTATGGCCACCATTATTAATATCCACGTGCAAATGTGCACCTGAACTTGTTCCGGTGTTTCCTACATAACCCAACAACGTATTCATACTCACCTGTTCATCAGGGTCAACGTTGGGAGAACTTTGCATATGCATTAACCGTATAGTTAGTGGCTTACCGTTTGAATCTGTATCTTCTGTTTCAATGATAACAAAATACCCCATCGTATCCTCATACCCTCGTTGGATGACTGTTCCTCCACAAGGGCTGTATATTGCCTTTCCCAACACATTTGTACCGCTGATCCCGACTATGTCCAAACCATGATGTGAAGTCTCACTTGAGTTTGAAAACCGCTGCGAAACGCGAATACAGGTATCCGCATTAGAGTCACGAAAAAAATAGGACCAATTCATTGAATAATATGTTGAATCAACCGTGGGGTTCACTTTCTTCAACACCCATTTTTGACTGTTTGGAACACTGTTCGCATTGTAAGAGACCAACTGCACTGTGGTCACGCTTACGCCCAACACACGAAAACTACTTAGATGTGGCTGAATGCAAAACGTACCATCACCGTTATCAATAAATCGAAAACTCTGCGCACCGAAACCGGGGGAACCCTCAGCCAACTCTATATTTGTTCCCACGGCGGTAGATGCATTATCCACGCTCACTGTCAGAGACGAGTTCAAGTAAGGCACCAACTTATGATAACTACTGCTGATACCGGGCTCCGGAGCAGACAATCGAAAAAACTGCCTCATATATGTACTCAAATCGTACGTACCTACTTGAAGGGTCGTACCGGCAGTAATGTTTCCATATGACACCTTGATAAATTTTCCGCTTGCCAAATTTTGAATAGCGTAATATGAACCATCGGTCAAGGTCGTCGTTGCCGCCGCTTCGGATTGCCAAGCGGCAGGCAAGACAAGGATAGAAAACAAGAGAACAGTAACAAGAGCTTGTCGCAAAACTTTCTTCAAGGCGGACACTTCCTTTCTTTGATTGTGATTTGTAATTTTATCCAGCAGTACGTCAATGAACCATCGGCATCACCTCATTATTCTATCTCACCCTCATTATACATTTGCGGTAGTATTCGCGTCAACGCTTTTCGTCTTATTTTGCTTGTATTTTCGCTCTTTTCGGCTATATTTACAACGTACAAACCAAATAATTGTACTTCCTATATACTATAACGCACAATCGCCTATCTTTGTGACAAAATTATGTTCGATACACTTCACTTTTTGTGCCAAAGCGTTGAATTTCTTTATCATCTGTGGTAAAATGATGGGGATTTCTGAAAGGAGGTGCCGAATATGCCGTTTTTGCCCATTTCTGCGGCGGATATGAAAGAGCGCGGCTGGAAGCAAGCGGATTTTGTGCTGGTGACGGGTGACGCCTACGTGGACCACCCCAGTTTCGGCACCGCCATCATCTCCCGCGTGCTGGAGAACCACGGCTATCGCGTGTGCATCCTCTCCCAGCCCCAATGCGACGAGGATTACCGCCGTTTTGGTGCGCCTCGATTGGCGTTTCTCGTCAACGGCGGCAACATCGACCCCATGGTGGCCCACTACACCGCCGCCAAGCGCAAGCGCAGTCAGGATGCCTATTCTCCCGGCGGCAAAGCGGGTCTGCGTCCCGACCGCGCTACCATCACCTATTGCCGTGCCATTCGCCGTGTATGGGGCGACGTGGCCATCGCCATCGGCGGCTTGGAGGCTTCTTTGCGCCGCTTTGCCCACTACGATTACTGGGACGACAAGGTGCGCCCCTCCATCCTCATTGACAGCGGCGCCGACCTGCTGATGTACGGTATGGGAGAGCGGCATATCGTGGAGATTGCACAACGTCTGGGCGAGGGCGAGCCAATTTCCGCGCTCACCGATATTCGCGGCACTTGCTACGCCGTAGACGCCGCCGACTATATCCCCTCCGCCTGCGCCGAGTGTCCCTCCTACGATATTGTGAAAGAGCCCACCGACAGCGGCAAGCGGCAATATGCCATCGCCACACGCATACAGCAGGAGGAACACGATCCCATCCGTGGTAAGGTGATTATCCAGCGCCACGGCGACAAGATTTTGGTGCAGAATCCGCCCTCTCTCCCTCTCACGACGGAGGAGATGGACGCTACCTACGCCCTGCCCTATATGCGTGATTATCACCCCTCCTACGAGGCGTTGGGCGGCGTGCCGGGTATCGAAGAAGTGAAGTTCTCGGTCATCCACAACCGTGGCTGTATCGGCAACTGCAATTTCTGCGCCCTCGCCTATCATCAGGGGCGTATCATCTCCGCACGAAGCCACGATTCCGTGGTAGCAGAGGTGCAGCAGATCGTAAAAATGCCGGATTTCAAGGGCTATATCCACGACGTGGGCGGCCCTACCGCCAACTTCCGCCATCCTGCCTGCGAGGGGCAACTGAAGCGAGGCGCTTGCAAAGACAAGAAGTGTCTGGCGCCCACTATGTGCCCTGCCGTAAAGGTCAGCCACGACGATTATCTCACCCTTCTGCGCCGTTTGCGCCAGATTCCCGGGGTGAAAAAGGTGTTCATTCGCTCTGGCATCCGTTTTGACTACGTCATCGCCGACCCTGACGAGCGTTTTTTTAAGGAACTTATTCGACACCACGTCAGCGGTCAGCTGAAAGTGGCGCCCGAACACGTCTCCGACCGTGTGCTGAAATATATGGGCAAGCCCTCTTTCACGGTGTATGAAAAGTTTAAGGATCGTTTCTACGAACTCACCAAGAGCGAGGGCAAGAAACAGTATCTCGTCCCCTATCTGATGTCCTCCCATCCCGGCAGCACCGTCAACGACGCCATCAAACTGGCGCGATTCCTCAAAAAGGAAGGACTCCACCCCGAGCAGGTGCAGGACTTTTATCCCACACCGGGTACCATTTCCACGGCGATGTTCTATACGGGACTGGACCCCATGACGCTGGAGACGGTGTACGTGCCGCGCACGCCGCAGGAAAAGGCCGAGCAGCGTGCGTTGCTACAGTACTATCGCCCTGAAAACCGCCAAATCGTCTTAGCCGCTCTTAGAAAAGCAGGCCGCCACGACCTCATCGGCACGGGCCCCAACTGCTTGGTAGCGCCCGATAAGCCTGCCGCCCCACGCGCGCCCGTAGGCACCCACGGCGGCCGCAACGGCGGCAAGTCCAAAAAGGACAAGTTCAGCCGCTACAGCCGCAAGAAGAAGTAAAAAAAGAGCACTCCGCAAGGAGTGCTCTTTTTTACGTTTAAGCTTTTACCAAATCGTACAGGCGGCGATTCAGCCCCATCACATCGTCCGCAAAATTCTTGTGATCAAAAATCATACTAACCAAGAACGACAAAGGCGTCACCAGTACATAGCACGGGACAATCATCCAAAACCAAGGCCAATACTTGGCCTGACCTGCAAACTCACCCACCGGCACGGTGGTGAAAATCTTAGGTGTGAACAACGCAAAGAATTCACCAATGGCGTCGTTTTCACCGGGGCCCCAAATGTAAGAGGTGTTTTTGAAATGTACGGCGCAGAAATCATCTGCGTTCCACAGGGTGAAAAAGCCCAATTCCCATTGGAATACCTGATTTAAAATAATGAACAACATCACAACCAAGAGGCAGGTCGGCGCCCAGTGGACACGCTTATAGGAAATCTTATGATGACCCAGCAGTACCATAAGCAACGGCACCACCATCAGCATCCAGTGATGGAAGTAGTAGCGAATAACATCCAACTGCTCAGCCAGCTGTCCCTCTATGCCCTTAGCCAACGGCTCTTGTGGATAAAATAGCGCAATCAATCCACTGAGGACGCCGATATAGAACATATAGTCCTTTACCTTTTCGTTCTTTGACCAGAACATAAACGGGAACAGTGCGATATTCGCACCGCAAATATTGACAAACCAGCTATCCCGCAGCATACGTGCCTCATCCACACTATAGGGCGGAATAAAGACCTTAAGAAAATGCACCACAAGACCTACGATCAAAAGGGAGAACAGCACAGCTTTTTGCACCGCTGTGCTGGCTTTTCGAAGCAGAAAATACAATCCGACCGTAGTCCCTGCTGCAAGAATCAGCCAAAAGAAATACCAAAAATTAAACATCTCTATGACCATTTTTGTCATCTCCTTGTGTTATGCCGTAACCAATTCCTTTTTCTCCGTGCGGCGTATGACAGCACGCACGGCGTAGTAAATGCAATGCACCACGAAACAACTGCCGCAGACACAGAAAACCACCACGGGCGGCATCACGTCATCGGGCAAAAAGTCGAAGATACTGGAATGGATGAAGAACCAGTTTTGATCGTTGGGGTAGATGGCGTTGCCGAAGGCGGCCCACACCAAAATCAGCAGCACGCCCACGAAGTCGCGCCACATACGGCGGAACTCCAGCGTGACCGCCCCCAGCGCCAGATTGAGGAAGCCCCAAGTGTACAGCACACCGTGGAACATAAAGGTCTGGAAAGTCTGGTAGCAGAAAGGCGGCTGTCCGCCGAGAGCCGAGCCGGGATAGCACATCCACATCACGGAGGAGGTCACCGACAGCGACACAATTACGTCCTTGATGGGTGCGAGTTTCTTATTAAACTGGACGAAGGGCACGCACACACCCATCAGCGTGCAAATGTGGAAAGGCAATTTATCCTGACTGATACCGTTGTAACTATCAGACAGAGGCATACAGAAGAAATCGATGACGTACAAGCCAATAGTCAACACTGCCATCAGGCGTATCAGTTTGTCCTTCGATTCCGCACTCTTATTGCGCCACAACAGCGCCAACAGAATGGCACCGGCAAACACCATAAAGAGATACAGAAAATGCCACGGATCAAACAAATCGATACGATAATTTGAGTGATTCTCACTAAACAGGTAAGTAACGACATCCCGCAACGTCATAGTGAGCGCCTCCCTTGAAATAGTTCACTACTGGAATAATACAATTTTATTTTCGTTTTGTCAAGAGTAAAAACAAAAAAGAAGCCCATCCATCGGTGGTGCTTCTTTTTCTGGCGGAGAAGGAGGGATTCTGAACCCCGGAGTTCGGCGTTGCCGACCTCCTGTTATTTTTCGCTTTCGCTCAAAATAAAGAGGTTTCTCGCAGCTCCCATTCCATAAAACAAAAAAGACACCACCTTGCGGTGATGTCTGTTTTGTTTGGCGGAGAAGGAGGGATTCGAACCCTCGAACCGCTTTTAACGGTTACACGATTTCCAATCGTGCGCGCTCGACCAGCTACGCGACTTCTCCAAGCTGTCAAGATGGCGCTCTCTTGAGCGCTTAGCCATTATAATAAATTTGTTTACAATTGTCAAGGTTAAAATGACAACTTTTTTCATTTTTTATAAATACTTCTCTAAATTGTATCTTTATGTCTTGACAAACGCCAATTAGAATGCTAAAATAACTACCGTTGACTGTACGGAGAGGTGTCCGAGCGGTTTAAGGAGCCGGTCTTGAAAACCGGTGACTCGAAAGAGCCAAGGGTTCGAATCCCTTCCTCTCCGCCACACTTTTTGACAACTGAATCGGCTCTAATCGGCTGCTCACCACACCCGATTTTGCGACATACGGAGTAGTACTCAAGTTGGTGACGAGGCGCCCCTGCTAAGGGCGTAGGTCGGGTACCCGGCGCGAGAGTTCGAGTCTCTCCTACTCCGCCAAGACAAAACCCACCCCATTTCGGGGTGGGTTTTGTCTTTGTTGTAGTGGGCGCTGGCGCGAAGGAGCCTTATTTGCCGCAGGCAAATAACAGAAGGTTGCGACAGCAACCGACGGAGTTCAGAGTCTCTCCTACTCCGCCAAGAAAAAGACCATCCCTTTTGGGATGGTCTTTTTCTTTGTAGAATCGGTCGATACGACTAACTCTCGCATTCCGCAAGGAATGCTAAGGTTTTGCGTGTAGAGATGGGGACGAGCAGAAACTGAGCGCAAAACCGGAGTTCGAGTCACCTCAGTCCCACCCCATTTCGGGGTGGGTTTTGTCTTTGCTATACCGGCAATCTCACCACACAAAAAGCCACCTCCGACAGAGGTGGCTTTTTCGTTACTTCTTTTCTTTATACACACGGACGTAGTCCACGTACATACTGGCAGTATCGGGAGTGGTTTCATCATAACGGCTGCCGTCCCAATTACACAGACCGATATTCATAATAATCCAATGCTTTTGCATAAAGGCGATGCCCATGGTTGGATCGTCCATTTTCACACGCAGATAGGCCTTTTCATCCACGTACCAGACCATCTCGTTTTCGTCCCATTCCACTGCATAAATGTGATAATCATCAGCAGGAGAATCCGCCAAAAACCACGAATTGTGGGCTTGTTTGTGATTATCCCGATCAGGCCCCCAGTGAAGGGTGCCGAGAATCTTCTTGTTATCAAACGGGTTGTGAGGATCGGAGGAGCCAATAAGCTCCATCACGTCAATCTCGCCGCACAGAGGCCACGCCTTTTCATCGTTTCCAATGGTGAGATAGTTGTCGCCTAACGTCCACAAAGCGGGCCACACGCCCTGCCCCACAGGCAATTTGGCACGAAACTCCAAGCGACCGAAGCAGAAGCTGAACTTATTCGCTGTGGTGACGTAGGAACTGGAATACTCATAACCGTCAGCAGGATTATCACGACGTAGCGTAATCACGCAATCGCCAGCCTCCACCTTGACGTTTTCGGCCTTTTTCACAACAGGACCATTGGTGCCACTCTCAATATTCCACTTAGTCATATCCAAACTATCGCCGTCAAACTCGTCCGACCAAAACAGTTCCCACTCTTTTTGGGGAGCGACCGTAGTCGTGGTGGTAGGCGCTTTAGTCGTGGCGGTCGTGGTTGTGATCGTTGTCGGCGCCGCCGTAGTGGTGGCGGTGGTTGTGGTCAGTGTTGTCACAGTCGTAACCTCCTCTGTGGTTGCGATAATATCATCCGTGGTCGTTTCCACCGTGGTGGTTGTGGTGGTGGGCTCGGTGATCACCGTGGTGGGCACCACATCCCATGCCGTATCCTCCGTCTCGCCGCAGGAACACATACTTACCATTAGGCAGCACAACACAACAAAACACGCCATTTGTCTGAAAACGCTACGTTTCATATCCTCGCCTCCGAAAAACGATTTGTTATCTACCTTTATACAATTTTAATTTACCATTATCATTAAAACATTTCAAGAAAATTCTTGCGCTTTGACGAAATTTGGTGTATGATGGCAGGCGGCGTATGTAAAGGAGGGATGAATCGTGGCGATTCTGCGCTGGTGCAAAAAGAATATCGTTTTTTGCGTGGCAGCGGTAGCGGCGGTCATCACCGCCTGTTTCGTGCCGCCCGATCGTGCCTATCTCGGCTATTTCGACTGGAAAACGCTGGCCTGTCTGTTTCTGACGCTGGCGGTGGTGTGCGCTCTGCGCAACATCAAGTTTTTCACCATCGTGGCACGTCGACTGGTTAAGATTTCGGGCAATCTGCGCAGTCTGTTTTTAATGCTGATTGCCATTACCTTCCTTGGCTCAATGCTCATCGCCAACGATATGGCACTGATTACATTCCTGCCCCTCGGTTACTTTGCGCTGTCGGTGACAAAGCAAGAAAAGTATATGGCCTATCTCTTCATTTTGCAGAACATTTCCGCCAACTTAGGCGGTATGCTAACCCCTTTCGGCAATCCGCAAAATCTATATCTGTATTCCTATTTCAACATCCCAACGGGTGAATTCTGCGCTATTATGCTGCCGCCTTTCCTGCTGGCCATCACCCTGTTGGTGCTGTGCTGTCTACCGATTAAAGCCACGCCATTGGTAATTCAGGACAGCTTCAAAGAGCGGCTGAACAAGAAACGCACTCTGCTGTATTTGGTGCTGTTTGCGCTGTCGCTGCTCATCGTATTCCGTACCATCCCCTATTGGATTGGTTTAATACTGATTACAGGCGTCTTACTGTGGAAGGACCGAGAGGCTTTACTGATGGTGGATTACGGTCTGCTGGGCACTTTCTTTTTCTTCTTCATCTTCGCAGGCAACTTGGCCCGTATTGATGTGGTCAACGAGGTGATTTCCTCCCTGCTGTCTAAGGATACGCTGCTGGTGTCGGTGCTGTCCTGTCAGGGTATCAGCAACGTGCCGACTGCCATCCTGCTGTCTCAGTTTACCGAGGATTACCGCTCCCTTCTGCTGGGTGTCAACATCGGCGGTACGGGCACGCTGATTGCATCGCTGGCCAGTCTCATCACCTTCAGCGAATTCCGTGTGCTGTATCCCGGTCACTCCAAGCAGTATTTTTGGATGTTTACCGGCATCAACGCAGGATTCCTCGTGGTGATGACCGTTGCGGCCAAATTCTTCTTCGTATAAGCAAAACGCCATCCAGACGGATGGCGTTTTTTCCTTGCACCGATTGCCGATGTGTGCTATACTGGTTTGGAACGGAGGGATCCCTATGCAACGATTGAAAGATAAGAAACTGTTTCTTTTGGATATGGACGGTACGCTGTACCTAGATGACGATTTGTTTGAATGTACTATCCCCTTTTTGTCCGCCATCAAGGAGAATGGAGGACGCTATCTTTTCCTCACCAACAATTCCTCCAAAAGCGTGAAGGTGTATATTGAAAAACTGGCTCGGTTGGGCATTCCCGCCACCGAAGAGGACTTTTTCACCTCCACCATGGCCACCTGCGTGTATTTGCGCGAGCATTATCACGGCAAGAAAATCTATGCCGCCGGCACCGCCGCCTTCCGTCAGGAATTGGCTGAGGCTGGTTTCCCTATCACCGACCATCTGGAGGATGACGTGGACTGTCTGCTGATGGGCAACGACAGCGAATTGACCTTCCAAAAATTAGAGGACGCCTGTATCCTTTTGGGGCGTGACGTGACTTATTTGGCCACCAATCCCGACTGGGTCTGCCCCACCGCCTACGGCTACGTGCCCGACTGCGGCAGTGTGTGCGAAATGCTGTGGCGCGCCACCGGCAAACGCCCCTATTTCATCGGTAAGCCTGAGCCCGCCATGGCGCAACTGGCCATGGCAAAATGGGGCGCAACACCTGAAGAAACCGTGATGATTGGCGATCGTATCTACACCGACGTGGCCTGCGGTGTCAACGCCGGAATCGACACCATTTTGGTCTTTAGCGGTGAAACCACCCGTGAGGTATGGGAGCAGAGCGACGTGAAACCCACTTGGGCGCTGGACAGCATTGCGGACATCTACGAGGTGATTCAGTGAGCACGCTAAGAATCGCCCTGCTGCAAATCGCCCCTACGGGCAGTTTGGCGGGCAATTTAGAAAAAGGTATCGCCGCCTGCCGTGAGGCAAAGGCAATGGGTGCGGACATCGCCCTCTTCCCCGAAATGTGGAGCTGCGGCTATGACACCTGCGAGCCTTCTGTAGAGGAATGGGTATGTAAAGCAATTGGCCTTGACAGCGAGTTTTTGACGCAATTTAGGGCATTGGCGAAAGAATTAGATATGGCGATAGCCGTAACTATGCTGGAAGCCTACACGCCGCAGCCACGCAACACGATGGTGTTGTTTGACCGTCACGGTCAGCGCAAAATGGTGTACGCCAAGGTACATACCTGCGATTTTGGCGCCGAAAAAGACCTGACGGCAGGCGACGAATTCTTTGTCACCGCATTAGACACCGCCAAGGGTGCCGTCCGAGTCGGTGGCATGATTTGCTACGACCGTGAATTCCCCGAAAGTGCTCGTCTGCTGATGCTCAAAGGTGCCGAGGTGGTGTTGGTGCCCAATGCCTGCCCCATGGAAATCAACCGTTTGAGCCAATTGCGCGGACGCGCATTTGAGAATATGATGGCGATTGCCACCTGCAATTACCCAGCCTCCGTCCCGGACTGCAACGGCGGCTCCTCTGTCTTTGACGGTGTGGCCTATCTGCCCCACTGGGAGGGATTTCGGGATATGTGTATCCTGCAGGCAGGCGAAGAAGAAGGGATTTTTATCGCTGAGATAGACCTCGACCTATTGCGAGAATATCGCGCCTGCGAGGTCCACGGCAACGCCTATCGGCGGCCGCGGCTTTACCACGCACTCACGGATGAAACGGTCAATGAGCCGTTTATACGAGAGGATAAGAGATAAGAAAAAGACCTGCGACCAAGTCGCAGGTCTTTTATTTATTGCAGTTCTTGAAACGGTGTATACAAATCCGCATTTTCATATTGGATAGCAATGGTATCGTAGGCCTCGGTATGCACCCAAATCGGGTCGCCATTCACCAAAGAATACATCCACAAAAGGACATTCCATTGGGTTTCCTCTGCATATTGCGCCGCCTCATCGGCAGAAGCAAAGAAGGTGAAGTAGATGGTGTCGCCGTCGGCGTTTTCCGCATTCACCGTACACAGAAAATCTCCTTCGGTATACTCGTTGTGCCACACCTCGTACCCTGCCACTTCGTAGGCAGAAATGACGTCGGCGCAAGAAATGACGTTGTGGCTGTCGTTACTACTACAGCCTGCCATCAGCGTCAAAATTAAGAGAACTGCACAAACAGAGGCAATCGCTCTATTCATTATTGCTCACCATCTTCGGCATTTTTGCGTTTTCTGTGGTAACCGACAGCACAGCCACACATAGAAATCAAACCGATTGCTAAATAGAGACCGCCATATAACCACAAACCTTGCCCATCCATGGATAAGATCCAAGAGGAACTGACAACAAACAGAGCCACCGCCACCAACGGCATCCACCAACGGCGGCGTATATCTAATCCTGCGAAAATGCCGCTGTACAGCGCACAAAAAGGCGCCAGCAGAAAGAAAATGCACATACAAATCAGCATGGCGGCGTTGGGGTCAACCGCTAACACAATGAGTGGACCGCCCACCATTACCAACAGTAAGGTCTGCACCCATAGTATCCATTTTGCCATACAAGCACCTCCTATTGCGGTTTGTGAAAACAGTGTAGCATAAACGACAAGAAAATGCAAGGGGTGGTGGGTCACCGCTCGTTAAGCCAATCGCAAGCGGTGGCGTACAGAGCCGTCAATCCGCCACCAAGCAGACCGCCGCCGATGATATCGGTGAGCCAATGCACGCCCGAACACAGACGGCCTAACACCATAAAGGCGGTGAATAACACTATCACCGTCACCAACCACCTTGGGGCGGTGCGGTGGTGTAACCAGACCAGTGCCGCAGGCAGCACGCATAGCGTGAGTAACGTTGTAGAAGAGGGATACGACACCTCCAACACGCCTTCAATCAGCACAGGACGATAATTAATGACTATAGTTTCAAACAACAAATAGGCGGCAAGTACAAAGATGTAAAGACCGCCCATCAGCAACACGTCACCGTCCACTTTAGCGATGTTTTTGCGGCGCACCCATTGGTATAAACCAAGTACCGCAAAGGCAAGACAGACCGCAAACGGCACTAAACCGAGCCAATCGGTGAGGACGTAAAGGCTCCAATGCACGCCCGTTAGGCGGTGAAACCAGCCGTTGAGGGTGGCAAAACCTACGGCCGTGCCGTTGGGGCCAATGGGCGCCACGGCCACAAAGCAAACCGCCACCGTCCACAGCACGAATGCACTCAGCAGTACGATGGCAATCCAAAACTTTTTCATTTTTCTTCCTCCCTTTCGTTGCTATCCACAGCATACGTGAGGAAAGGCACAAACACAAGAAACGCTCCGTCACCACAGGGAGACGGAGCGTTTCCTCACTGCTTTAATCGTAATAGACACTGGATAGCCAAGAAAACGAACAGCAGCGCCGCCGCATAGGGTTGTGCCGTAAGAATCAGTAATAGCACGCCTGCGCTGTTGAGGATCAAGGATAGCGGGTATTTCCATCGCATCCACAGACTATGGCGGCAATGGGACAAGGACAGCAGCAGAACGCCCAACATCACGAGCAACAGCACCATCGCCCAATAGGACGCACGTACGTACACCGCCAAAGCGGTGAGGTGCCACAAAGATACTGCCTGTACCGCCCCATTTATCCGCTGACCAAAGCAAGGTAACACGAAAAACAGTGCCGTACTCACGTTCAATAGGCCGAACATCAGGTCGCAGATCTGCTCTTTTTGCCGCTTTTGCTCGTCCTCGGCGATGGTGAGGACCTCATCACAGGATAGCAAATCGTCCACCGTCACCGAAAAATAGGCGGCGATGGCTTTCAGCGAATCGATGTTGGGGTATCCCCTCCCCGACTCCCATTTAGACACCGCTGTGCGTGTGACGTACAGCGCCTGTGCCAATTCCTCCTGAGTCAGGCCCTTTTGCTTGCGCAAAGCCTGCAGTTTTTCATGCAATTCCATAGTCAGCACCCTTTCTATAGGGGTATTATACCATAAGCAACATCCTTATACCAAGACACGATTCGTCACATCCTAAAAAAACCGCCGTCTGCAGAATCAGACGGCGGTTTGAATACATTAGCTAATGGGAGTCACAACCACTTCGGGGCTGTAGGGAGCGGAGGTGTCCTCTTTCTTGTCACGGGCGGCAAAGAACTTGGGTGCGACCTGGGGGAACATAGCATAGGTCAGCACGTCCTCCTCCTGACGGACGTAAGGAGCGGCCTCGGCACGCAAAGTCTCCAATTCGGGAGCCAGCGTATCCGCAAAACGGCAGGTGATGGGCTCGTCATCGCCCAAAATCTTACGGCTGAACTCAGGGTCGATGGGAGCGGGAGTGAGACCGTAGTCGCCGTGAATCAGACCACGGAACTCTTTGGTCACCATCTTGTAGCGCTCGCCCAGAATGACGTTGAACACAGCCTGGGTGCCCACAATCTGGCTGGTGGGAGTCACCAGAGGCGGATAACCGGCGTCCTTGCGCACGCGGGGAATCTCTGCCAGCACCTCGTCCAGTTTATCCTCTTTGCCGGCCTCTTTCAGCTGGCCCAGCATATTGGAAAACATACCGCCGGGCACCTGATACAGCAGGGTGTTGGCGTCCACGCCCATAGACTTGTGGCTGATCTGTCCGCTGGTGACGTACTTATCACGCAACTGGGCGAAATAGGCGCGCACCACGTTGAGCTGAGCCAAATCCAAACCGGTGTCGTACTCAGTGCCCTGCAGAGCGGCCACCAAAGACTCGGTAGGCATATGGGAAGTACCCACGGACAAGGGGCTCATAGCGGTGTCGATGATGTCGGCACCTGCCTCGATACCCTTCATAATGGACATAGAGGCCAAGCCAGCAGTATAGTGGCTGTGGATATCCACGGGGATGGAGACGGTCTCCTTCAGTCGGGATACCAAGTCGTAGCAGGCGTAGGGAGTCAGCAAACCTGCCATATCCTTAATGCAGATGGAGTGAGCACCCATCTCTTCCAAGGTTTTGGCATAGGCGGCGTAATACTCGTTGTTATGTACAGGGCTCAGGGTGTAGCTGATACAGCCCTGCACGTGAGCCTGCTCCTTATTGGCGGCACGGATAGCGGTCTCTAAGTTACGGGCGTCGTTCAAGGCGTCAAAAATACGGATGACGTCGATACCGTTGGCCACAGACTTTTGCACGAAATACTCCACCACGTCGTCGGCGTAGGGACGATAGCCCAGCATATTCTGGCCACGGAACAACATCTGCAGTTTCTGATGGGGCATCTCCTGACGCATAATGCGCAGGCGCTCCCACGGATCTTCGCCCAAGAAACGGATGCAGGAGTCGAAAGTAGCACCGCCCCAGCACTCAACAGAGAAGTAAGGAATCTTATCAATCTCGGCCAGAATGGGGCGCATTTCGTCCATGGTCATACGGGTAGCCAGCAGGGACTGGTGGGCGTCACGCAGGACGACCTCGGTGATTTTAATGGGTTTAGCCATAGTCGTCACCTCGCAATTAGTTCAGGCTCAGCAGAACAGAACCGGAATCCACGCTGTCGCCCTTGTTCACGTTGATGGAAGCAACGGTACCGGCGCAGGGAGCCACAATCTCATTCTCCATCTTCATAGCCTCGAAGATGACCAGAAGCTGACCCTCGGCCACGGCCTGACCGGCGGACACCTTAATGTCGATGATGGTGCCGGGCATGGGGCAGGTAATCACGGTACCGCCGGCGGGAGCGGCAGCAGCAGGAGCTGCAGGGGCAGCTACAGGAGCAGCGGCAGGGGCAGCTACAGGAGCGGCAGCGCCGATTTCCTCGACCTCCACCTCGTAGGCGTTACCGTTGACGGTGATGTGGAACTTTTTCATTGATAATCCATCCTTTCAAAAAGCATATTGCCTAATGTGTACGTAACTTATTCACAGTGGCACTCGCCACGAAAAAACTGGGCTAAGGATACTTCGTATCCGTCCTCTACGGGAGCAAACTCCAAGTGCAGGAGCATGGGTGTCAGCGCCTCGTTGGCGCAGAAGCCGTGGGTAGCGCCACGGCAATCGCCCACGTTGAGCACCGAGCGAATCAGGCCCTCTGCCATCACGGGCAGGGCGGTTTCCACCGATAGCACCTCGACACGCTCGCCTGCCATACGAAACAGGGCGTGTCCGAACACTGAGCCGTCGCTGTCGCGCAGTACCATCGCCTCTACCCCATCGGGTGCGGCGATACTCTGCAAAAATGCCTCATCGGCGGGCAGTATGGTAATCACGGTCAGGCTCCTTTCCGTATTTGATGTAGCCGGCGGCTATCTTTTTTGTCACACCGGTGGCCATCACCAAATTACGCACCTCGTCGGGGGTGAGATAACGCCAGTTGCCCACAGGGAGCATACCCAATTTCACCTTGCCAATGGCATTGCGGCGCAGACGGATGACCTCCAGGCCGAAGGTCTCGCACATACGGCGAATCTGGCGGTTGCGACCCTCGTAAAGGGTAATCTCCACCACGCAACGGTCGGGAGCGCTGGACACAATGCGCACCTCGCAGGGGGCGGTGCGGCGACCGTCCAACATTACGCCCTCTTCAAACTGCAGGCGCTGCTCCTCCGTCATAGGCTGGCGCAGGGTAACACGATAGATTTTCGGTACGTGGGTAGAGGGGTGCATAATCGCATTGGAGAAATCGCCGTCGTTGGTAAACAGCAGCAAGCCCTCAGACTCACGATCTAAGCGGCCGATGGGATGTACGGGCACGCCCACACTGCGCACCAATTCCTCCACGCATTTGCGGCCCTTTTCGTCCGCCATGGTGGTGATATAGCCACGAGGCTTATGTAGGGCGATGTACACCGATTTTGGTGCCACGCCCAATTTTTTGCCGCGTACGTGGATGATGTCCTTGTGGTCATCCACCTTATCCCCCAACTGGGCAACACGGCCGTTCACTTTAACATGTCCTCCGGCAATGAGTTCCTCCGCCTTGCGACGAGAGGCCACACCACGCTCGGACAATACCTTTTGCAGGCGTACCATTGCCATAGCGATTATTCCTCTTTCTCGTCCTTCTTCTTGAACAAATCGGAAACCTTATTCACAGTATCAGGCACCAGAGACACCAGGCGGTCCACGGTATCCGGCTTGGAGACCACGGGCAGCAGATTGATTTCGCCGTCCTTGACAGTTAAAAACGCCACGGGAGTAATGTTGATACCTGCGCCTGCACCGCCGCCAAAGAGGTCGGCGTTGCTCTTGGAGGGCAGGTCGGAGCCACCGGAAGCAAAGCCGTAGGACACCTTAGAAACGGGAATCAGGGTGATACCGTCACCAATGGCGATAGGAGTACCAATCACGGTGTTGGCGTCTACCAGCTCGCGGATTTTGTCCACGGAAACGCCCATCAAACCTTCTACATTGTTGTTCATATTAAGAAACCTCCTTTGTGATTTGGGAATTACTTTCTTCTTTGAGTACGATAAGACCCCACAACAGGGCCAAGGCAGCGCCCAATAGGCGCCACAGGGAGACGTGCAGACGGATATCAAAACGAGCCGCCGAAGTCTCCATCAAAAAATTGGGCTCTACTCGCAAATGGCGGCGGCGAATGCGCACCCATCGCTCAATCATAGCCAAAGACGGATACAGCACGCCACACACCTGACCGTAGCGCTGTGCGGTGACGGCAACGTCATCGGTAGCGATACGTATCTGCAAATCCAGTTGCGACACCGTGATACTGCGCAGCAGGCGACCAATGGTTTTACCCGCCAGAGCGGCCACGCCACCCAAGAAATGCAAGGTGCCGCCGATATCGTCCTGTTTGAGCAGCGCCGCCAATTCCTGAACCGCAGAGGGTTTCTTTTTTGTGGCGGCTCCTTTTTTGGCAGGGCGCTTTTTCTTCTCCGTTTTCTCCTTTGGCAGGATGGTGAACGGGATACCCAGCACCCACATCCGCGCCGACAGCGCACCATCGTAGGTAATTCGGCCGTAAATGGAGACGGACAGCGCACCAAACAGCAATACGAGCAAACCCAGCAGGCTATACAGCACCCACACGGATTATTCCTCCTCGTCGTCCTCGTCAGGGCCAAATACGCCGTCATCCACCGGCTCTTGCTCCATCAGCACCTCGTCGAGAGTGGTCTCGCGCATGGTGTGATCCTCTTTTTGCGGCAGAGGCGGCAGTTGATCCAGCGACGCAATGCCGAAGCAACGCAAAAAGTTGGCGGTGGTACCGTACAGCAAGGGGCGACCGGGCAGGTCCATACGGCCCTTTTCCTCGATGAGACCCTTCTGCTGCAGGCCCTGTATCACGGCACTGCAATCCACACCACGGACCTGCTCTACAAAGGGACGGGTCACGGGCTGGTTGTAGGCGATAATAGCCAGCACCTCCATCGCCGCCTGGGACAGGGGCGTGTTGCGGCGGATGTCCATCGCCTTACGAACGTAACCGGCATAGGCTTTGCTACTGCAAAGCTGATACTGGTCGTCCAGTCGCAGGACGGTAACGCCGCCCTCACGGGTGTTGACGTCCTGTGCCCAATCCTCTGCGATACGGCGGGTGGTATCCTCGTCTAATTCCAATGCCAAAGCCAAACGGGAGACCGGCACCGGCTCGCCGCTGGCGAACAAAATGGCCTCGATAGCGGCCTGATACTGCTTAATTTCCATCTGTCGGCACCTCCTCATGCTCCTTCTCATCGTCAAACTCCTCGGGGATGGTGGTGTCCCACTCCTCCGGCGGGCGCATCTGTACCTGCTGGTCCTCGCCCTCGCCGTCTACGCTGATACGCTTCGACTTAATCAGCTCCAACAATGCCAAGAAGGTGGCCACCAAATCGGATTTGGTCTCTGCATGCTTAAACAGAGACTGATAGGTCACCTTACCGCGGGTATAGAGCTTACGCAATACGTAGGCAATCTTGGTGGATACGGGCACAATTTTGCGCGCCACGATACCGTGGAATGCCTGCGCCGGCGGCGGCATACGCCGCTTACCACGACCTGCGGCGGACAAGAAGGCGTCCAACATCTCCTCCGCTTTGTGGGTGCGACGGTAGGTCATATCCGGCTCGACCTCTTCCGCCTCACGGATGAAGAGGTCACCGCCCACATAGTCAGTGGCCAGACGACGAGCCATCTGCTGACACAGCTGATACTCGATCAACTGACCCGTCAACTCACGCTTGAGTTCCTCCGTCTCTTCCTCGTAGCGAGGGAGTAGCATAACAGACTTAATATGTACTAAACGGGCCGCCATCTCCAAAAATTCGGTGGCCACGTCCATATTGAAATCCTGCATCTGCTGAATGGCGGCCAGATATTGCTCCAGCACCTGAGCGATGGGAATATCGTAAATATTCAGTTTGTTCTTCTGTACCAGGAAAAGAAGCAGGTCCAAGGGGCCTTCAAAATCCGGCAACTTATAGGATATGGTTTCCATCAAAATGCTCCTATATGCAAAATTAGACAAACATCCAGCTAAACATACCAAACAGCAAATTCGTCACACCGCTACGCAGATAATACAGCGGCACATCCAGCACACCGGTGAACAATAGCAGGAACAAACCCATTGTGATATAACGGCTGTACTGTTCCAGTGTGTAGGCCCATTTACCGGGGAGCAGACTGCTCCACAGGCGACTGCCGTCCAGAGGCGGAATGGGCAGCAGATTAAATACCATTAGGGAGATGTTCACATTAATGATAATACTTAGCAACATTAGCACCATCTGAATGACCGCACTGTAAGTCGCCGTATTGAACACCAAAAGGTAGAGGAAGGTAGCGATGGCCGCCATCAGGAAGTTGGACAAGGGGCCAGCCAGCGCCACGAGAATCATATCTCTCTTATAGTTACGGAAATTGCGGCTGTTGACAGGGACGGGCTTGGCATAGCCCATACCCACGGTGAGAATCATAATCGTGCCCCACAAATCCAGATGGCGGAAGGGGTTGAGACTCAGGCGGCCGTGCCACTTGGCGGTGTTGTCACCACACCAGTAGGCGACAATGCCGTGGGCAAACTCGTGCACGGGCAGGCACAGCAGCAAAATCACCGCATATGCCATAATCATAAACACAACGTCAAGAACCGTCATAGACGCTCTCGACTGTAGAAAATCCATTAACATACTCGTCACCTCCGACGAAAATTACACAGCATTCCAAACTACTCCAATATAATCCTCTATATTCTACCAAATATATACAGAAAATACAAGTGATTTTCGCAAACATTCTGGCGGAATAAAATATTTTTACAAACCTTGTAAAAAACACTTGATTTTTTCGTCATTATCTGCTAATATAGTTGCGTTGCGTTGTGGGGATACTCTGTCCTCACGTAAACTATGCTTGGTCCGACCGTCGGTCGGCGTGATAAAAGGAGGTGCAGAACAATGGCAAAGTGTGAATATTGTGGCAAGGCCGTTACCTTCGGTATCCGTGTGTCCCACTCCCACAGACGTTCCAACCGCTGCTGGAAGGCCAACATCCGCCGCGTTAAGGCGATCGTTGACGGCTCCCCCAAGCGTGTGTACGCCTGCACCCGCTGCCTGCGTTCCGGAAAGGTCACTCGCGCTGTGTGATCTTGCTAAAAGGTAAACACAAAAGGCCTTCGGCTGATGCCGAAGGCTTTTTTGTTTTGCCTGAATGACACTACCCTGCCCTGCCCATACTTTCGATAGAAAGGATGGGTGTGCGATGTATAATAAAGTAGAAATCTGCGGTGTCAACACCGCCACGCTGAAGGTGCTCTCCGAAGCGGAGAAAATGCGCCTACTTCGAGAAATGCACGAGGGCAACAAACAAGCGCGAGAGGAATTGGTGCAAGGCAATCTGCGGCTGGTGCTCAGTGTGGTACAACGCTTCGCAGGGCGCGGTGAGAATCCCGACGACTTGTTTCAGGTGGGATGTATCGGTTTGATTAAGTCCATCGACAACTTTGATTTGTCCCAAAACGTCCGCTTTTCCACCTATGCAGTGCCTATGATCATTGGCGAAATTCGCCGCTATTTACGAGATAACAACGCCATTCGCATTAGCCGCTCCACCCGCGACGTGGCCTATCGAGCTATGCAAGCAAAGGATGCGCTGCAGAGCGAGTTACAGCGAGAGCCGACTATCGAGGAGATTGCGCAGAAAATCCAACTACCTCGTGAGGAAGTGGTGCTGGCATTAGAGGCAACGGTAGAACCGATTAGCCTCTACGAGCCGGTCTACAACGACGGCGGCGACACCATCTTCGTGATGGACCAGGTGGGCGATTACAACGACGACCGCAGTTGGGTGGATGAAATCACCCTCAAAGACGCCATCGCCGCCCTATCCGAGCGCGAAAAACGAATCTTGCACCTTCGCTTCTTCAAAGGATTGACACAGGTGGAGGTTTCGGCAGAAATCGGCATCTCGCAGGCACAGGTAAGCCGTCTGGAAAAAGGCGCACTGGATAAAATAAAAAAAGACCTATAAACCGCATAAATCAAGGGGTTTACAAGTGTAAAGGAAAAAGCCTACACACTGATGTGTGTAGGCTTTTGAGTCTATTTATTCTCCCTTATACTTGCGGCGAGTGGCCTGACCGCCGCGGATGTGGCGTTGTGCCTTATTCACCTCCAACACGTGCCGCACCTGCCCGTACAACTGCGGATTCACCGCCTGCAGACGCTCGGACACGTCCTTATGTACCGTAGATTTGCTGATATGAAACCGCTTAGCGGTCGCCCGCACCGTAGCGCCGGTATCCAAAATGTATTCGCCCAATGCCACAGCACGGTCCAGTACCGTTTCCCTCATACAATCAACTCCTAACGCTTGGTAGATTGTATGAGAGCACACGCCAAGATATGCCACAAAAAAAGAGGCCGTCGAACGACGACCTCTTTTGGTTATTGTTTACGCCACACCATTTTGTTGACCACACCGGTGTAGGACTGAATAATTTTAACCACCTTTGTGGACACGTTTTCCTCGATGTAATCGGGTACGGGAATGCCGTAATCCCCTTCCGCATTGGCGGTGACGGCGGTATCCACCGCCTGAAGCAAACTCTTTTCGTCAATACCTGCCAGCACGAAGCAGGCCTTATCCAAGGCCTCGGGGCGCTCGGTAGAAGTTCGGATACACACCGCAGGGAAGGGCTTGCCGATGGAGGTGAAGAAGGAGCTTTCCTCCGGAAGAGTGCCGCTGTCGGACACCACGGCAAAAGCATTCATCTGCAGGCAGTTGTAATCGTGGAAGCCCAAGGGCTCGTGACGAATGACACGCTCGTCCAGCACGAAGCCGCTCTGCTCCAATCGCTTGCGAGAGCGAGGATGGCAGGAGTAAAGAATAGGCATATCGTACTTCTCCGCCATCTTGTTAATAGCGGTGAACAGCGAGAGGAAATTCTCCTCGGTGTCGATATTCTCCTCACGATGGGCGGACAGCAGAATGTAGCGGCCCTTCTCCAAACCCAGTCGGGTGTGGATGTCAGAGGCCTCGATGTCCGCCAAATTGGCACGCAGCACCTCTGCCATGG
>JAZPZT010000117.1:0-3528 GCA_045544815.1 Acutalibacteraceae bacterium
GTACCTGTGCGACGATGACGTCAGCACCGGCGCTCAGTACGCCATCCGTATCAAGAACATCCCCGCCGATAAGTACGACGTGGAGATCACCTTCACTCCCTACATTATTGTGGAGATCGACGGTGAGCAGGTCACCATCGAGGGTGAGGCTGTCACCGGCACCTACAACCAGTACGCCGGCTAATCTTAGCTGAATGGCCGTATAATTAACCCAACCCCCACGGAGCGATCCGTGGGGGTTTTCCTTTTTTGCGAACACAGGCAATGCTTTTGAGATGTTTTGCACAAAAATCACGGTTTTCTTTCTACACGCAGAGAGCAGAAAACGCATTGACAGTTATTTGTATTGTATAATATAATAAAAGATGGTAATATGCGCTTATTGTTCTATTTTAGCTGTTTTGAGCGTAAATTTGCTAATTTAAGATGAAAGGAGGACTCCGCATGAAAAAGTACATTGCCCCCGAGCTCATGGCTCTGTCTTTTGCTGCTGAGGAGGCCATTGGCGCTCCCCTGGAGGGCAGCAATACCTACAACGACGGCGAGCTGGAGTGGTAATCGTCTCCGAGCGCGCCCCGTCTGACGGAGAGGTGTAAAGCGATATGCCTTCACAACCAAAAGGAGTGCACGCCTTATGTTGTGCCGAGCACCTGCTTCCTGTTCCGTCACACTATTTCGACTAAAGGAGGAAAACAAGTAATGAACATGCGTAAAATCATTGCCGTGTTGGCTGCTGTTCTGATGCTGTGCAGCGTTATGCCTCTGGCTGTGTCCGCTGCCCCCGGTGACGTCATCATCGACAAGAACTTTGATGACGGCTCCTACTTCAGCAACGGTTCCAACGAGAACGGCTACATGGTCTTCGACGCGACTACCGCTAACTGGGCCAACGTGTATTTGTACGCCAACGCCATCAAGAGTGGCACCAAGTATGAGATCACCTTTGATTGTAAGGCCGACAAGGCTACCAACATCAACGTGAAGATCAACAACAACTGGGCCGGCGACACCTTCAAGTGGACCACCAACGTGACCACTGAGTGGGTCACCTACACCTGTGTCATCAACCCCGATGAGCTGGCCACCCTGACCAGCACTGCTCTGTTGATGTTCACCTCTAACACCTATGCTTCCAGCGGCGCCGTGTACCACATCGACAACGTGAAGGTTGTTGAGTATGCGGATCCCGAGTTGAACGGCAAGATCGTTAACGGCAGCTTCGAGGACGGCACCAACGGCTGGTCCACCAACAGCGCTGCTTCTCTGGTGACCGATGCTCAGGACGGCTCTCAGGCTCTGCAGATGAGCAACCCCTCCGCTTGGGCCAGCGTGGCTACCCAGACCATCCCCGTAGAGGCCAACACCTCCTACGAGATCACCTGGTACAGCAAGCGTCTGTCCGGCACCGGTGCTTTCAACCTGATCGCCTGCCAGTCCGTTTCTCCTTGGAGCAACTACACCAAGGTTGCCGGCCAGAACTGGATGAATGAGACCTCCGGCGAATGGGTTGCCAACACCTACACCGTCAACGTGGGTGACAACACCAGCATGCTGCTGAAGTTTACCACCGAGGCCACCAACCCCGGCGAGATCCTCATCGATAACGTCGTGGTAAGCAAGCTGAAGGATCCTTCCTTCGACGGCTACATCTATAACGGTGACTTCGAGACCGGTAAGGTTAACCCCTGGACCGTGTACTCCGGCACCGCTGTGTCCGCTGACGCTGCCAAGGATGGCGACTACGGTCTGTACATCAAGAACCCCACCGGCGGCTGGGGCGGCACTGCCTATCAGAACTTCACCACCGAGGTCGGCAAGACCTACGTGGTGATGATGGACGCTAAGGCCCTGTCCAATGGTCAGAACATCCAGATCAAGGACAACGGCACCACTAAGGCTTCCAAGTGGTTCACCGCCACCAGCTGGACCACCCTGTCCTTCGAGTATACCGCTGAGTCCACTGCCGGTAACATCAACATCTGCGGCGGCGGCACCAATGGCAACGAAGAGATCTACGTGGATAACATCTTCGTGTTCGAGAAGAAGGCTGCCTCCAACGATGGCTACATCGTCAACGGCGACTTCGAGACCGGCACCACCGAGGGTCTGACTCCCTATCAGTCTACCTGTGTCTCCCGCGACGCTGCCAAGGACGGCAACTTCGGTCTGAAGATGATGGGTAACGGCGGCTGGGGCGGCGTTGGTCTGTGGACCATCACCGGTCTGGAGGCCGGCGCTACCTACAAGTTCGAGATGGATATGAACGCCATCGAGCAGGGCTTCAACTGGACCCTGTGGCAGGATTCCACCTCCTCCGGTGTGAAGTATGCCAGCGGCTACTTCTCCACCAAGGCTTGGACCACCATTGAGAAGGAGTTCGTTGCTAACACCGACACGGCTGTCCTGAACATCAACGGCGGCGGTAACGGCAACGCCGAAACCGTCTATCTGGACAACCTGAAGATCACCAAGATTAAGGACGCTCACGTCTGCGAGTTTGTGGGCGTGGTTACCGAGGAGCCCACCTGCACTCTGACCGGTACCATGACCTACTCCTGCAGCTGCGGCGAGGGCACCTACACCGAGGAGATCCCTGCTTGGCACGACGGCAACCTGACCCACGTGGCGGCTGTTGAGGCTATCGATTGCGCCAACCCCGGTCACATCGAGTATTACACCTGTCCCCATTGTAACGAGTACTTCACTGACGCCTACGCCAGCGAGTACATCAATCCCTGGTTCATCAACATCACCGTGGATTGCGTGCGTCCCGAGGGCGTGGCTGATTGCGCCACCTGGACCTGCGAGACCTGCGGCACCGAGAACTATGGCTACGGCGAGCACGACACCGGTGTTCCTGCTTGCCAGGACGGTCACTGCTCCAAGTGCGATCAGGATATCGCCGGCTTTGGCCATCAGAACTACGACGGCCCCGCTTGCTTGCCCGGTAACTGCTACTACTGCGGCGAGGCCATGGAGCCTGTTGCTCACGAGAACGGCGCTTGGGCTCCCTGCCAGGTCGGCGAGTGCGCCTATGGCTGCGGTCTGACCTATCCCGCCACCGCTGATCACGTGGACGAGGACGGCGACGACTACTGCGACACCTGCTGGAATCACCTGAACCACGACGTGGATCCCTGCACCGGCGGCGAGTGCTCCATCTGCTGGACCTACGTCGAGGGCGCTCACACCTACGATGACGATTTTGACACCGATTGCAACGTTTGCGGCGAGGTTCGTGACTTGGTGGCTCCTATTGTCACGAACGGCTTCTCCGTCTCTGAGGACGTCAGCGGTCTGGCTATCCGCCTCACCGCTACCTTGGAGGGCATGGGCATCAACGGCACCACCGCCATCTATGACAACGCTACGTTGAACGGCTGGAAGGTCATCTCCATGGGCGCTATCGTCACCAACGGCGTGAGCACTATCGATGTGCCTGCCGTGTACCTGTGCGACGATGACGTCAGCACCGGCGCTCAGTACGCCATCCGTATCAAGAACATCCCCGCCGATAAGTACGACGTG